>JBGSSC010000195.1:0-3345 GCA_041737265.1 Terrimicrobiaceae bacterium
AGGGAAAGCCGGGGATCTTCGCCGGCAAGATCCCGCGTGCGCTGAATCAGGTCGCCGGCCCTGCCTTCCGCTGAATACATTTGCCAAAGGCGTTCCGCGGCCTGTTCCGATGCCGGATTCGAACCCAACACCAGGAAATACCGGTCCACCAGCGAGCCATCCATCGCCAGCGCACCCGACAATAATGTCAGGCTGAGAAAAATGCTGAACACCCTCATTCGTTGGGTATTCTAACGCAATCCGCCGCCCGGGCAACCGGCTTGGTTCCGCCTCATTTTGCGCAGCAAAATTTTTCTAATCCGGCGGCGACGGTACGCTTTTCTCACCGGGTCCTATTGCCATCACACCCGTTCTTGGCACCGGTTCCCGCCGGATTAGGGGGATTTCTTTGCTTCCAGGCTGGACGCATCGGCGTAGTTCGGTATGAATTCCATCGCAATGTCCATTGTTGTTCAAAGACCCAAACTGACCCTCGCGGAGAAGCTGTATTTGCCTGCGGTCGTCGCGGGCCTGTTTATCACCTTCAAGCACATCATCACGACACTGACCGGCCGCGGGAAGGTCACCATGCAATACCCCGAGGAAAAATGGGACGCCAGCCTGCCCGAGCACTATCGCGGTGCTCCCACTCTGGTCAAAGACGAGCATGGCAAGGAGCGATGTGTGGCGTGTCAGCTCTGCGAATTTATCTGCCCGCCGAGAGCGATCACGATCCGTCCCGAGGAAATTCCCGGAGCGGACGCCTGGTCCAAAGTCGAGAAACGTCCGCGGGAATTCGATATCGACATGGTCCGCTGCATCTATTGCGGACTCTGCGAGGAAGTCTGTCCGGAGCAGGCGATCTTCCTGCGCAAGGACTACTCGATCACCGGTCTCAGCCGGGCCGAGATGGTTCATGACAAGGAAAAACTTTACGAACTGGGCGGGGTGATGGAAGGCCTCGTTTTCAAGTGGAACGAAAAAAAGTAGCGTGTCAGCAGGCGGGTTGTTAAAAACACCTGCACATTCATTCATGCAGCTCGCGCTTTTCTGGATCTTTTCGACATTGATGCTCCTCTTCGGGGGGCTCGTTGTCTTTTTGCGCAACCCGGTATCAAGCGCGATGAGCCTGGTTGTCTGCTTTATCTGGATGGCAGCTCTTTTCGTCACATTGGACGCCTATTTTATCGCGGTGATCCAAGTGCTTGTTTACGCAGGAGCCGTGATGGTGCTCTTCCTCTTTATCATCATGCTTCTGGATCTGAAGGGGGATCAGGCGCGGCCGGTCAATCTTTCAGCCTGGGCCGGAGGCGGATTGGTGCTTTTCGGCTTTCTGAGTGTGCTGGCCAAGGTCATCGGCTCCGACCCGCGGCTCGCCATCCAGAAACCGCAGATGGCTATGCCCCCTCTGGACGATGTTCAAGCGGTTGGAGCAGTGCTTTTCCGGAATTTCAGCCTGCCGTTTCAGATGATCGGGGTCCTGCTGCTTGTCGCCACGGTCGGCGTGGTGCTTCTGAGCCGGAGAGAGATCAAATGAGGCCGGAATCTGCCACCTTCAATAAATGACAGCCACTCTTGCAAACTACCTGCTCGTCAGCGGGGTGCTCTTCGCCATTGGCCTCGCGGGCGTGCTGCTCCGTCGCAATCTGCTCATCATCTTCATGGGCCTTGAGCTTATGCTGAATGCCGCAAACCTTTCGCTTGTGGCATTCTCGAGGTTTCACCTCACGATGGACGGTTACCCTGCCTACAATGCCCAGACCTTTGTTTTCTTTATCATCACCGTTGCCGCGGCGGAGGTTGCCGTTGGCCTCGCTGTGATCGTTGCGCTCTTCCGGGCCAAACAAACCGTTCACGTCGAGGATCTCGACGGGCTGAAGTTCTAGCGTGATGGGTTCTTCGAATTCGGCCTGGGTTGTGCTCTTCACCCCGCTTCTTGCGGCGGTTGTCATTCTTTTTGTCGGGCGGAGATCCCGCATTCTGAGCGCCGGTCTGGCAATTGCGTCGGCCGTGATCGGATGTTTTTTGAGCTGGGGGTTGTTTCTGGCAAAGCCTGCGGCTGATGCCGGCCGCCTGGTATGGATGGATTTTCCAGGCACGCTGACCGTTGCCATTGGTCTCAAGCTCGACCCCTTGAGCACGATGATGCTTGTGGTGGTCACCACGATTGCGTCGCTGGTCTTTATTTACTCGCTCGGCTACATGGCAAAGGAAGAGGGCTACTGGAGATACTTTGCCGGGCTCTCACTCTTCCTTTTCTCGATGCTCGGCATCGTGCTCGCCGACAACTTCGTGATGATGTTCATTTTCTGGGAACTCGTCGGGGTGAGTTCCTATATCCTCATCGGCCATTACTACAGCCGTGACTCGGCGGCGGAGGCCGGCAAGCAGGCGTTCCTGGTCAACCGGATCGGCGACTTCGGGTTCATGCTGGGGATTTTGTTTTTCTGGACGGCGACCGGCAGTGTCTTTTTTGACGAGATCGAGGCGGGTGCTGTTGCCTTCTCCGGGAATGCCGGCCTCTATCTTGCGGCTTGCGTGCTGGTGTTTTGTGGCACCATTGGCAAGTCGGCCCAGCTTCCGCTGCATGTCTGGCTGCCCAATTCAATGGAGGGCCCAACGCCTGTTTCCTCCCTGCTCCACGCAGCCACGATGGTCGCTGCAGGTGTGTTCCTCCTCGCCCGCATCTATCCCCTGCTCGCACTTTCCGCAACCGCCCTCACCGTCATCGCATGGGTTGGGGCGCTGACCTGTCTTGCGGCAGCGCTGATGGCCACGCAGCAAAATGACATCAAGCGCATCCTCGCTTATTCGACCATATCCCAACTCGGATACATGGTTCTCGGGATCGGCGTTGCGGATGGAAGCTCTCCGGCGATGTTTCACCTTTTCACCCACGCCTGTTTCAAATGTCTGCTCTTCCTGTGTGCCGGTTCGGTGATTGTCGGCATGCATCATGAGCAGGACATTTGGAAAATGGGCGCTCTGAAAAACAAGATGCCGCTCACCTTTTTCTGCATGTTGGCGGGAGCGCTTGCCCTGGCCGGATGCCCCGGGTTCAGCGGTTACTTCAGCAAAGATCTGATCATCGTATGGGCGGTGGAAAAGGCCCCCTTGCTGGGCTGGATCTCGGTCGTGACTGCCGGCCTGACCGCATTCTACGTCTTCCGCCTCTTCTTTGTGGTCTTCTTCGGTCCGCCCCGGAGTGAAAACGCAAAGCACGCGGGAGAATCCCCGATGGTGATGGTTGTTCCGCTCGGGATTCTCGCGCTCGCTGCGCTGGGTGCCGGGTGGCCGGTCGTTGAACATTTCTTTTTCGGGAAAATCCCCCATCCCGGGCATCCATCCCATCTTGCTGAGTGGGTT
>JBGSSC010000200.1:0-3096 GCA_041737265.1 Terrimicrobiaceae bacterium
CCATCGGTCGTGAGCATCGATGCAATCCCCGCCAACGCCGTTGACCCCCGCCTGCGCATGCTGAAGTTCATGCTGGGAGGCCAGCCGGGAGAGACCCCGCCCCAACTCGGCTCCGGGGTGATCATCTCGACCGATGGACATATTGTGACGAATTTTCACGTCATCGAAGGGGCCGGAGCCATCCGGGTGCACCTCAACGATGGCCGCATGTTTGATGCCAAATTCGTCGGTGGCGACCGGCCATCGGATATTGCAATTCTGCGGGTGGAGGCGGACGGACTGCAACCGGCGCGATGGGGCGATTCCGACGCAGTACGCATCGGGCAGGGAGTGTTCGCCGTGGGCAATCCGCTGGGCCTTCAGGAAACCGTCACTCAAGGAATTATCAGCGGGAAAGGGCGGCGGGCCATGAGTGAGGCCGCCAACGAGTTTTTTCAAACCGATGCAGCCATCAACCAGGGCAACTCGGGAGGCCCGCTGCTCGATCTGAGCGGAGAGCTTATCGGGATCACCAATATGGTTGCCCAGGGCGGAGAGGGCGTCGCATTTGCCATCCCGTCCAACACGGTGCGGCGGGTGTTCGAAAACATCCGCGACCACGGACGGTTTATCCGCCCCTGGTTCGGGGCTCTCATGCAACCGCTCACGCCTCCGCTGGCGAGGCAACTCGGCCTCTCCTCCCCCAAAGGTGCCCTCCTGCTCGGAACCTACGAAGGTTCTCCCGCCGCACTCTCGGGACTCCTGCCCGGAGATGTTGTTGTGGAATTCAACAACAAGCCGGTGATCGATCACATCGATCTGCGAAACCGGGTGGCCGAATGCGAAGTCGGACGGGTCGTTCGCGTGCGAGCCATCCGAAACGGGAAGGACCTCGAGCTCAGCGCAACAATCGCTCCCGAACCCGGAGCCTAATCAACGCCCGCGGAGCGCCGCGATCTCTGCACACGGATCAGCCGCGCCGAAAACCGAGGTGCCTGCCACGAGGACATTGGCACCGGCTTCCCGCGACAAAGACGCCGTCCGCACATTGACCCCTCCATCCACCTCTATGTGCATCGGCAGACCCAGTGCCGATGCGGACCTTGCCTTTTCGAGCATCTCCGGCATGAACGGTTGCCCGCCGAATCCCGGCACCACGGTCATGATCAGAAGAATATCGAATTCACCAAAAAAGGGTGCCGCGTGATCCAGCGGGGTTGCCGGATTGAGCGCCAGACCGGCAAGCAGGCCACTGGCTCGAATCGCACGCAGCGTCGTCAGCACATCGTGCCTGGCCTCGACATGGACAGAAATCGAGCGTGCAAAACTGCTGAACCTCGGGACGTAGTGGTCGGGCCTCTCGACCATGAGATGCACATCGAGCGGGAGCTTCGTGACCCTGGAGACGGCCTGAACCAGTGCCGGTCCAAAAGAAATGTTGTCCACAAAATGCCCGTCCATCACATCGCAGTGCACCCAGTCCGCGCCAGCGCTCTCGACCGCGGCAACCTGCTCGCCAAGGCGTGAAAAATCCGCTGCCAGAATCGATGGGGCGACGAGGATTTTGCCCGGATCAACAGAGGACATGGGAAGAAACCGGGGAGGGAGTCTCAAGGAAGCCCGCGCGTTCGATGGCACGGACGGTTTCAGGAATGGCACGATAGCCGAAGTGTCCCTGCGGAACGGTGATCAAAGTTTTTGCCTTCCAGACATTCTGCAGCAAGGCAAGGGCCTTGACCGGTGAGACGGAATCGAACTCGCCGGCCGTGAGAATCACCCGGTCTCCCCCGCATCGTGGCACCCCATGCATGGGGGATGTCAGATGAGAATGGCGGGTGCTCACCTCCCGGCTGACACCTGCCGCCCTCAGCTGGCTGCGCATGGTCTTCGTCCCGGGGTTTTCCCAGATTGCCAGCTCGGTATCCACGATGGGCTGGACCAGAGCGAGAAACCGCAGGTCATCCTCCAGGAAGCTCAACAGGGCCCCCGTCCACCCGCCGTAGCTCGTGCCAAGAACCCCGAACTCCCGGCAACCGCGCAATCGCAGGATGGACATCAGCTGCCGGCACTCACCGACAGCCCGGCGGAGAGTTTCGGCATTGCGTATCAAATCCGAAGTAACCGCAAGTTCGCCGTTGAGGAAGCCGCTCGGGTTTCTCGAGTAGTGGAAGGGAAGGTGCGGAAACACCGCGTTCCAACCGCGCGCATTAAAACGGGCCGCAACTTTGCGATAACCCCGGTCATTGGCACTCATCAACGCATGGAGCAGGATCACCGTGGGCGCAGACGCCCCCTCGGAGCAGGGAAATACACGCGCGAACGCCCACTGGTTCTTCTCGTGGGGGCAGGGCAAAGGACTCCGCCATCGGATCAATCGCCCGCCCCGGCTTTCCTCGATGTCTTTCGCTTCGGGAACGGAAAAAAATTCTTCTCTCGTCAGCGTGGAACATTCCCCAAGATAGCCGCAGAGACTTTCCGGTTGGCTCGTTTCGCCCCGTCTCCTCCACTGGATGAGATTCATGAGGATGCACATCAGTCCATCGGTCGCGGCGGAAGAAATCCGCAAAAATCCATCGGTTCGCCGGGGAAACGGACTGCGTCTGGAAGCTGGACTGTTTGTAGATCCGATATTCATCAGAGATTGCCGTAGTGGCCGGCTTTGTGAAGCCGGGCATAAACCCCGCCCTTCGCCACAAGTTCAGGCCCCGTACCCTGTTCGGCAATGGTTCCTCCATCAAGAACAACAATCCGGGCCAGTCCATGCACGGTCGCAAGGCGGTGGGTGATGATAAGCGTGGTGCGCCCCTTCATCAACTCCGCAAGCGTGGACATGATGGCATTCTCGGTGCCGGGATCGAGGGCGCTGGTCGGCTCATCGAGAAGGAGGATCGGAGCATCTTTGAGAAATGCCCTCGCGATACCGATGCGCTGCCGCTGGCCAACGCTCAGGTGTCCACCGCGCTCCCCGACGGTCGCATCGTATCCCCCGTCCAGGGCTTGGATGAATTCATGCGCCTGCGCCCTCTGAGCAGCTTCGACAATCTCGTCGAAAGTTGCGCCTGGTTTTCCGTAGGAAATGTTCTCCCGCACGGTGGTTGAAAAAAGGAGTGTATCCTG
>JBGSSC010000206.1:0-4625 GCA_041737265.1 Terrimicrobiaceae bacterium
GGCACGAACGGCGTCGGGGTCTTGAGTTCGGTGAGGGGCAGCCATTCCCGTTTGACCTCGTCAAAAAAGGTGTCGGTCTCCATGACCGTGCCGGCTTCGATCAGATCGCGGATCTGATCCCGGCGGAACTGGCCAAGGGGAGTGCCATTGCGCGTGACGTGTACGAGTAGAGCCATGGAAGAGCGTCCGACTATCGCCGATCGGGGGCGGTATGGCAAGATGGTGCTCCGAGATGTTGGGATTGATATCCGTGCCGCAAGGGGACTACTCTGTGGATTATGGAATTCGACTGGGAAAATTTCCCGCCCGCCCGGAGCAAGGTCTCCCATAAAGATGTTGAGGAGTCTTTTGAAGATCCCTTCAGTATCCGCATCATGCCTGATTTCGAGGAGGGGCTGAGCGGCGAGACTCGCTTTTTCATCCTGGGCAAATCGGTTTCGGGTCAATCGCTCTTCACGGTCTTTTGGACCGATGGCAAACGCTATCGCGTGATTCTCAGCCGCCCCATGACCGAGTCGGAGGCCGCATTCTACGAACGCAAAAACTCCGACCCGGTCAATTGAAACCATGAGAACAATCAACCGCTGGAGCGAAGTGCCGCGATTTTCCAACGAGGAGGAGGAGTCCGCATTCTGGATGGAAACCTCCCTGGATTCGCGTCTGATGAACGGATCCATGCTCAAGGCCGACACGCGGGACTCGACGACGATCACGCTGCGCTTCGATCCGAGGATGCTCGCGCGCATCAAACGCCTCGCCCGCTCGCGCTATCTCAACTATCAGAGCATGATCAAGCAGTGGCTCAGTGAACGGCTCGAAAAGGAACTCGACTAATGACCTTTCAAAGCGAAAAGCCCGCGAAGCGGAATCCTGACAGCTTGTCGCAGGATTTTTCGTCCCACGGCTGTCGGCTCCGGAGGTTCTTATCCGTTTCCATCGCAAGTCCGGCAAGCTCCCTATGACCACCTATATCGATTGGGAACAACTCAGCGCAGTCGCAGAGGATTGGCCACCCGACTTCGCGGAGATTTATGACGAGTTTGTGGCTTCCTTTCCGGCGGAGCTACAGGACCTCCGCGCCGCAATCACATCGGGCGATGCCGGGCGCACAGCCGCGGTCGCTCACCGGATCAAGGGGAGCGCTGCAAATTTCGGCTTCACGGGCGCCTCGACCAACGCGGAAAAAATCGAAGCGATCGCCAAGACCGGGCAACTGGAAGGCGTACCGGTCCTGGCCGAAGGCACTTCGCTCCTCTTTGATCTGGCGAAACAGGAAGTCGTCAAGAAGCGGGCAAACCAATAACCGCAGGGTCTCCCCAACGGAAATTCAGTCGACCTGACGCTCGATAGCACCGAATCCGCGGAGAAGGCCGGTGGCCGGGTCGATCCGCGGCTCGATCCAGATTTTCACCCGGTAAGGGGAACCATCTTTGTGGTAATTCACCAGCTCGACAGCGACCGGCCGTGCCCCGGCAAGTGCTTCGCGGACTTTTTTGACTTCCGAAGGATCGGTATCCGGACCCTGCAGAAAGCTGCCCGGCTTGCGCCCCCGGATTTCCGGGAACGTGTAGCCGCAGAGTGTGGAAAATGCAGGATTGATGGCGGTGATATTTCCTTCCGGATCGGTTTCGACCCGGGCCGGCTCGGCCTCTATTCTGTGAAAAAGCCTCTGACGGAGCGACTCAGGAGGTGCCGTCTGGGCATCGGGGGATACAAGATCCAAATCGGCCATCAACCGGGAGACCTTCGGGTTACCGGCGGAAGAACTTTCGTTCGATTCGGGCATGGAGCAAATGCTTATCACTGAAATCATGTACCTGCAACGCCCGCGGTGCCTCCCGGGATGCCTTGAGCTGTCGGACTTGTGAAAGGCCGGCCCATATTTTTTTTCAAGTCCTGAGAGGATGGCAGCCCGTGTGCCTGAGATCCTGCTAAAAGTTCCGGCATCGAATCACGGTTTGATTCTTCTCCGGGAAGAGAGTAACGGATCTTGCGCAACATGATTGAGTTCCTGGAGGGCACCCTCGCCGAAGCATATCCAACCCACGCGATCCTTGATGTCAACGGCGTCGGGTATTGTGTGCACATCCCCGTCTCAAGCTATGAGAAACTGCCGCGTCCCGGCCAGCGCGTGAGAATACTCACGCATTTGATAGTGAGGGAGGACGAACACCTGCTCTACGGTTTTTCGGGACCGGTCGAGAGGGATCTGTTCCGGTTGCTCCTGCACCATGTCAACGGCGTGGGTCCGAAGATCGCGCTCGCGATTGTGAGTGGCATGCCCGTCGAGCTTTTCAAAGCAGCCGTGGTGGCGCGGGATACGGCCGCCATCTCGAAGATTTCCGGGGTGGGAAAAAAAACGGCGGAACGGATTGTCCTCGAACTGAAGGATCGCGTGGGTGTGGCCGCGGAGTGGGAAGCTTCCAGCGCAGCCAACGCTCCTTCCCCGGCGGATCTGGCAGTTCACGATGCCGTGCTCGCATTGATCTCGCTCGGATACCGCCAGGTCGAGGCCCACAAGGCCATCAAGCAGGCCTGCCCGTCGGGACCCGCCGGTCTGCCCGCCGATGAGATTGTCCGGCTGGCTCTGAAATTTCTGGCGTGAACCGGTCCCCTGCCGAACGCGCCTCCGGGATTGCGGCTGGAATCCCCGCCGGAGGACTCTTTCACGAAAAAAGCTGGAGGATCTCCCCGGATCCCCTCCCTCTTGATCCCAACCTGCAGAAACGCCTCGAAAAGCTCGGGCGCCAACTCGCCGACTTCGTCACCGCCTGTGCCCAGCTCTATCGCATGAGCGCGGACAAACGCCAACCGCCGTGGATCGCAGACCTCCTGGATTGCGGCAAGCCCGACTCCCTCATCGCACTCCAGCGCGGGAAGCCCCTCGCCAATGAAATCCCCCGGGTGATCCGGCCGGACCTCGTTCTCACCGACTCGGGGTTCGCCATTGCCGAGCTGGACAGTGTTCCAGGCGGGATCGGTCTCACCGCCTGGCTGGGCGAGACCTACGCGCGCATGGGAGCCGAAGTGCTGGGAGGGGCCACCGGCATGCTCGACGGGTTTGCCTCGATCTTCCCTGCAGGTGACATTGCGGTCTCCGAAGAGGCCTCCACCTATCGGCCCGAGATGGAGTGGCTCGCAGGCCGCCTCAATGCCCGCGGAGGAGGTCCATGGAGGGTGGTGGATACCTCCCAGCGCAACGACTGGTCGACGCGGATCTACCGGTTTTTCGAGCTCTTTGATCTGCCCAACATCGCGTGCGCGAATCAATTGATGACAGGGGTGGGCGAGGGAACTCTCACTGTGACCCCTCCCTTCAAACCCGCCCTTGAAGAAAAACTCTGGTTCGCTCTCTTCTGGCTCCGGCCGCTGCAATCCTTTTGGGTCCGGGCCCTCGGCGATAAAACCTATCGGGCACTTCAAGAAGTGATTCCCTACTCGTGGTTGCTGGATCCCCAGCCTCTTCCTCCGCACGCCGCCATTCCCGGGCTGGATGTCCACGCGTGGGAGGAGGTCGCCGCATTCAGTCAGAAACACCGTGACCTCATTCTCAAAGTGAGCGGATTCTCCGAAAACGCTTGGGGGTCGCGGGGCGTCGTTCTCGGCTCGGATCTGCCTTCAACGGCATGGGACGCCGCCATCCGCAAAGCCCTCGATTCCTGGACCACTTCGCCTCATATTCTCCAGCGCTACCATCACCCGCGGCTGGTCTCCCACACCTATTGGGATCCTGCAGAAAACACAATCAGCCAGATGCGCGGCCGGGTGCGCCTCTGCCCCTATTACTTCCTTCCCAACGGAAAAGATGTCCACTTCGGCGGGGCGCTCGCCACGATCTGCCCGGATGACAAAAAACTTCTTCACGGCATGACCGATGCAATCCTTGTGCCGGTTTGCGCACAGGCCTAGCAGATTGTCGGACTTAGAATCAACGGCCTTCTCTGGAATGGGAATTCAGGGAGAGAAGGAGTGGCCCTGCCAGACAATCTGCTAAAGCTTCCGCTGCGCGGAAGGAAAATCCCGCTTTTGTGCATGGCGTGAGGAATGCAGGATGTCGGGCACGCGGGAAGCAGAACTTGACTCAAACGCACTGAATTCCAATTCTCAAGGAATCCAGGGAGGACCCCGCTTTACCACACGACCATGATCCTAAAACCCGACGACCACATTCTCTTTTACGGCGACAGCATCACCGATGCCGGCCGGAGAAATCCCGAGGGCAACAACAACGGGCTCGGTGCCGGATACCCGGCCCTCGTTGCCGCACTGCTCGGTGCCCGGTTTCCCGGTTGGAACCTTCGCTTCACAAATCGCGGCATCTCCGGCAACCGTGTCACCGATCTGCAAGCCCGCCTGGAAGAGGATGTCCTGGCACTCAACCCCACCCTCGTCTCCATCCTCATCGGAATCAACGACACCTGGCACCAGTTCAAACACGACAAACCCTCACCGCATGAGGCCTTTGAAACCGGCTACCGGTGCCTGCTCCAAACTCTCACCGACCGGATCGCTCCCCGCATCCTTCTCCTCGAGCCGTTTCTTCTTCCCACTCCCGCCGACCGCATCCCTTGGCGCTCCGATCTGGATGCCCGCATCGACGCGATCCGCCGCGTGGCTGTCGAATT
>JBGSSC010000211.1:0-1647 GCA_041737265.1 Terrimicrobiaceae bacterium
CACTTATTGGAGAATCGCCCAGGAAGTCGTGGCGATGTTCCGCGGCATGCGCTACATCCCCGAAGAGGTCAAGGAGATGGAAATCGCCCTCGGCGATCAATTTCTCTGCAACTTCTCGGTCTTCCAATCCCTTCTCGACCACTGGGCGCTTGGGCAGCTATTCCCGGTCATGCCGATTCACAGGCTGGACGAGTTCCCCGACCGCAATGCAACCCTGGTTGATATCACCTGTGACTCCGATGGGAAGGTCAGCAAGTTCGTGGATCTTCAGGATGTGAAAGAAACACTTCCCTTGCATCGCTGGCGGCCCGGGCAGCCGTATTATATAGGCTTCTTCCTTGTGGGGGCTTATCAAGACATTATGGGCGACATGCACAACCTTTTTGGCCGCGTCAACGAGATGCACATCTATCTGGATGAGGACGAGGATTGCGGCCACTACGTGGAGGAGGTCCTTGCAGGCAGCACGATTGGCCAGGTCCTTTCTCTCACCCAGTGGGACACCAATGAGCTCGCGCGGCGCATGAAGGCCCAGCTCGATGCCGCGATCAAGAGCGACCGTCTCAAACCCAGCGAGGCGATGCGCTTGCTCGATGAATACGAGAAAAACCTCGGGAGCTACACGTACTTGAGCTTTGCAGGAGCAAAATCATGAGCGGGCGGCCGACAGCTCTCCACTCCAAACACAGGGAAACCGGCGCGAGGATGGTGGACTTCGCTGGATGGGATATGCCCGTCCAGTACGCGGGCATCCTTCAGGAACACCGCGCGGTCCGCTCCGCTGCCGGCGTCTTCGATATCTCACATATGGGGGAGTTTTTTGTCCGCGGTCCTCAGGCTTGCGAATGGCTCTCACGGGTTCTTGCGGGGAAGGTCCCGGCCATTGGCGTGGGAGAGGCCCGATACGCCCTGCTTCTCAACGACGGCGGCGGGGTCATCGATGACCTCTACGTTTACCGGATCCGCGAAATGGAATACCTGCTCGTCGTGAATGCTTCCAAAATCTCCGAGGACGCCGCCTGCCTGCGCGGGCGCCTGACCGGTGAGGTCACGTTTGAGGATGTGAGTGACCTCTACTCGGCGGTCGCTGTCCAAGGGCCCCGGGCCCCCGGAATTTTCCGCAAGTGCTTTGGAAGGGACCTCCCCCCATCCCGCAACCGCGTCCTGGAGCTGACGCGGGGAGGAGAGGAACTCTGGGTTGCGACAACCGGCTATACGGGCGAGCCGGGCTTTGAAGTAATATGCAAAAATTCGGAGGTATCCAGCCTCTGGGATGCACTGACAACTGCCGGATGTGTTCCCTGCGGCCTCGGAGCGCGGGATGTCCTCAGACTCGAGATGGGTTACCCGCTCAATGGAAACGACCTCTCTCCCGAACGCACCCCTTTGGAAGCCGGGCTCGGCTTCTTTATCGATTTCACCGGCCCGGATTTTGTCGGCAAGTCCGCTCTCCTCATCCAAAAGGAAAATGGCATTCCCTCGAAGCTTTGCGGAATCGTCGTCGATGGCAAGTCGCCTCCCATGCGCCCCCACTACCCGGTGTGGGTGGAAGGCACGCAGGTCGGAGAGACGGCAAGCGGCGGGCTCTCGCCTACTCTGGGAACCGCGATCGCCATGGCTTACCTGCCAACGTCAGCCGCAATTCCC
>JBGSSC010000216.1:0-4463 GCA_041737265.1 Terrimicrobiaceae bacterium
TTGTTTGTTCACTTTCAGGATGTTGGTCATAGACCCCATCCAACCCACTTTTCATGAGGTCAAACAGAGGTCCGTTTTCCATCCAAAAGCGGTGCACTTTGAAGTGACCCGAGGTGGTGCACTTTGGGTGATCGGCGACACGCTCCTCTTTGGCGGAGTTGGAATGATCTTCGCTATTGGGCGGCGGATCCGATCAAATCGGTCTCAAACACACGCACTCCAATAGAACTGCTTCACTCCTACAAGTTCGGCTCGTCGGATCCCGCAGCCGGCGGCATGGATTGCTCAGGAACGGTCTATCACGTGCTACACGCGGCCGGCATCACGGGTGTGCCGCGCACCTCCAGCGGGCAATACATCTGGGTTCGCAAAGCCGTCGAGTTTTTCGGCATTCGCATGCAGACCGTGGACACCCACTTCATCCCGCCCGTTGCCGGCGCCTTTGCGCTCGTCGGCGGGATCGTATTGCTCCTTGTGAAACCACGTTTCGCCTAACACCTGATCGCGACTCAGATTTACCCGGTTTTCTACCCAGCCTGCCGTGTTTTCGGTATTAGGCGCTTACCGCTTAAGTCCTGCGCAAACGCAAGACTTCCGGAAACGATGCAGTGCCTCACGTCCACACCCGCGCGATAGCGCAATCGCCCAATGGGCAACTCGATAGTGTTGCCGGGAGGTAACCGAAGCGAAGCGGAGTGAGATAATCCACAAACATCACAGCGGTTGTGGTGTCGTTGATGCCTGGGGAAAGTCAATGATATCAGTTCTCTCACTTTGACATCCAGTGATTCACGAAGGGGAAAGAAAAGGATTCGTCACGGTGACCCCTTCAAAGTTCTGACCATGGTTGAGATCCTCGGAAAGCACTGTTTCACAGCCACAGAGGCGTGCGGCTTCGATGATGGCTGCATCCCAGTAGGAAAGCCGCCAGCGATCCCTCGCGATGAGGGCCGCGTCCATCAACGCCACGGTGATTTCCTGAATTGGAAATCTTTTCCAGCTCTCGATCAGTGCCACAGCCTCTTCGTGCAAAAGCGCGCCGGGTCGCGAGGGTCTCGTCGCCTGAGCATAGAATTCCTGAAGAACCTGAACGGATAAATGGAGATCTTCCGCGTCGAGGATCCGGGCCGCGATCGCTTGTTTTTCTGCCTCTGCCGGCTGCGAACTGATCCGGTACAGGAGAATGTTGGTATCAACGAAGCGCATTGCGGTCGTAGAGATCATCCCGCTTCAAGCGGTTTCCTGCCGAGAATCGCCTTTGCCTTGCTTGAATGCGCTCCACCGTCTCCTGCTCAAGCCGCTTCAAACGCTCGCTCTCGGTTTCCTCTGCGGCCGTTTGCTTGAGAAATTGAGAGACGAGCGCAGAAACCGACGTTCGCAATTCCGCGGCACGCACACGGGATCTGTGATACACTTCATCATCCACTGAAACTGTGATATTCTTCATTCTCACAGCGTAGCGTTTGAATTCTTACTCGTCAATAGTGCCTGCCGGAAAATCCGCTTCGCACGATGATTTTAAAATCGAACCCAGCAAAACTCACCCAGTGAGCCCATCTTGACATGCGGGTTTCTGTATTTTACAATTTCCTGTATGGAGACAAGAATCACGTCCACCGAAGCCGCAAGGCATCTGGGAGATATCCTGGCGCGGATCAGGTATACTGGGGAGAGCTTCTTGTTGACCAAGAATGACAAGCTCCTTGCACGCTTGGTCCCCGTGAAAGCTGGAAGGCCTGCCAAGGGCGAGGCCATCATGGCAGCCTTGGAGCGGCTGCCTTGGGATGTCGATTTTGCCGATGATCTCGAGAAGGTGAATCGCCTGGATCGGATTCCGGACAACCCATGGGCCTGATTCTGGACACCTCTGCTCTGGTGGCGCTGGAACGATCTGCTGGCACCGAGGCACCTCTGTCCCTTCCACCCGAGGAAGCATATGCCTTGCCAGCCATCGTTTGGGCGGAGGCGCTGATCGGCGTTCGATTGGCTGCGGATGCGCCACGGGCCGCCCGGCGGTTGGCGCGATTGGAAGCCATCCGAAAAGTAACCGGCATCGAAGATTTTACCCCGCTGGTCGCAGAGCATTATGCCGATGTCTTTGTCGAATTGTCGCGGGCAAGCACCCTCATACCCCAGAACGATATGGCCGTGGCGGCCACGGCGCGAGCCCTTGGTTTCGGCGTCCTCGTCGGCCCGGACGATGAAGCCCATTTTCGCCGGGTCAGTGGCCTCGAGGTGATCGTGCTGAGCTGACCAGGTAGAGAAAAGGCGGCGTGAGTATGGGCAAAATTTCCCGCCGCCCTAATCGATTAATACGGGAACAGGTGGATGGATATGGAACTGCGCTTCATGATTCGGCGAGAATCATGGCGTCATGAATCCTTCGCTCTGGGCGGGATGGGTTTTGCCTTCAAAAGTTCATCGACACCCTTCTCCAGCGATTTGAGGTAATCCGCGATGCTCCAGGCCACCTTCTGCCCGTTGGCGGTGAGCTCGATGCCACCAACCAACTCCGGAGCGGTCTCAAATCGGAGAGGAAAATCGGCGGAGAAGGTCTCATTGACTGCCTTCTGGATTGCCGTGCGCTGCTCTGCCGACAGGTCAAACGCACTTCGCACCGGTGCCGGATCAGACGTCGCCTTCAGGGCCCTGCCAAGTGCGGCTTTGGCCCCACCCTCCATCTCGCGCAACCGGCGGGTAAAAACGTCACTCATCCGACCCTCCAGGCCCGCCGTGGCGAGATCCGACAGGGCCTTGCGTGCGATGGAAAACACTTCGTCCTGAGCCCGCCGGGTGATCGCTTGATTGAGGTTTTTGGCCTCGTTTGCCAACGACTCCTGTCGCTTCACACCCAAGGCATCGGCGGCTTTGCTTGCTTCGTCCATGAGTCGCTGACGCTCCGCTTTCGCCTCGTCCGTCGCCTTGCTCAAAAGTGCGGCGCGCTCCTGTTCAAACTCCTCGTTTTTCTGCTGGAACTCGTCGCGCGCTTTTTTGGCCTCGGTTTTTGTTGCATCAGCATCCGCGAGTTCCTTGGCGATTCGTTTTTCCCGCGCATCGATGGCGTTGAGGATGGGCTTGTATAAAAAGCGCTTCATCAACCACACGAGAATGAGGAAGTTGAGCGCCTGAGCCCCGACCGTGAACCAATCGATGAGCATGGGTTACTTGGCTGCGGCCTCGATGACGTGATTCCAGAACGGGTTGGCGAAGATCAGAATCATCGAGACCACGAAACAATAGATGGCCGTGGACTCGATCATTGCGAGGCCGACGAAGAGGGTTCGGGTGATGGTGGCGGAGGCGTCGGGTTGCTGGGCCAGCGAACTCAGGGCGGTGGAGACCGCCTTCCCTTCCGAGAGCGCCGGTCCCATCGTGCCAAACCCGGTAGTGATGCCGGCAGTGACAATGGATGCCACTGCGATGATTGTCATATTGTCCATAAGATCTCCTTTGTTTAGTTTGTTGTTGGTTGAGAGTCGGATGCTGGCTGAAGTTTTGGTTTTCGCGTGCGCACTGCTGCCGCTATGTAAACCGCAGCCAGAATGCTGAAGATGTAGGCCTGCACCATGCCGGTAAGAAGCCCGAGCATGGTCATCACGATGGGGAACAGGAACGGCGTGATGGTTACCAGAATGCCGATGATCATCGCCCCGCTCATCATGTTACCGAACAGACGGACGGCCAGCGCCAGGGTCCGCGAAAGTTCGCTGATGATGTTGAACGGAAGCATGATGAACGTCGGCTGAATGTAGGTCTTGAGATAGGCACCCAATCCCTGTTCCTCGATGCCAAAAAGCGGGACGGCGACAAACACGCACAGCGCGAGTGCCACCGTGGTTGAGAGCGAGCCGGTTGGCGGTTCGTAGCCGGGAATAATGGTACCGAGGCTGGCCAATCCGACGAACAGAAACAGAGTTCCCAAAAATCCGATATACTTCTCCGGTTGAGGGAGGCCGATCTCTTCGATTTGCTTCTCAATTGAAGAAACAATGATCTCCAGAAAGTTCTGCCAGCGGGACCGCGTCAGGTCCGTGGAGAGCTTGCGCGTGATCAGCATGGAACCAACAGCCATCAGAAGCATCAGCCCCCAGGTGAAGACAACCGTGGCGTTGAGTTTGTAGAACCCGTGCTGCCAGAAGATGATCTGGTCGGGACTAAGGCGCATGGCTGACCTCCTGCATTGCCGCGCTTTGGCTGTCACGCGATGGCCGGGTCAGCCACACCACGACAGAGCGTGCCATGACAAAGCCCAGGAGGCACGCCAGCAGCCGCTCCCACTGACCACCCCCGACAAGGAAAAATCCTGTGAGGGCAACACTCATCCGTAGCAGGATGCTGCCGAGGAACCAGAGCGCCGGGCGGGGGGACGAAATACTTTTGCGAACCGTCCACCAAAGCCCACCGAAGAAAATCGCTCCAAGCAGTCCACCCGCGACCCAGGCCAACAGCATTGTCAGAATATC
>JBGSSC010000224.1:0-2442 GCA_041737265.1 Terrimicrobiaceae bacterium
GTGCTCCCACATAGGTCATCAAAATATTTTTATTGAGCCTAGTCTGTTTGGGCGGCTCATACTGTTGGTAGCCGATATGGTCCCGCACCACCACGCCGGGCTTGATTTTTTCCGCCTCCTTTTGCACAGCGAGAGCAAAGGTCATGTAGCGATCGGTCAGGGACGGGCCCTCGTGCCGGAAAAATCTCCCGCCCTCGTTGATGCCTTTGATTACCCCTTTGGCCCAGTATTCATGGGTGGCGAAGCGCGAATCCGGTGCATCCCAGGCGCGGCAGGCCTCGCAGGTGCAGCGACCGGTAATATCGTTCTCATAGACATTGATGAAACCCTCCTCGATAAGGCCGTCATGAATCGGATCCACACCGTTCTTCCAGCGCTCGATTTTTAACTCGAGCAGCTTCGGGCTGGCCACGCACATCGTAATGTGGTGGTCGCTGGCCCCGGGAATGGGCTCGCGCTTCCCATTGGGCAACAGAGCAAAAATTTCAGGATAAGTGTCTTTGTAGTCGTTCCAGTATTGCCAATAGGAATGCGAAGTCACCACCGGTTCAATGCGGAGAAACTTCTGCCGCAAGAGCCACTGACGCTGCTCGGGGACGGATTTTTCGGCCATAAGCAAATGGTTGGAAAGGTAACGCGGAGCGCCCTGCCGGTCATACTTTTCCACCGCAATCGTCTCGCGCTTCGGCAAATACTCGCCCGTCGGCCCCGGCCAGATCCAACGCGCTCCCAGTTCCGACTCCAAAAAATCATTCACGGCCAGATACGTGCCCGGGGATCGTTTGAAGGCCAGGTTCCCGGGATTTTTGACCAGAATTTCCTCCTCGGAAACACCTTCCGGCATGGGCATGTCTGTATCTCTTCCATAAAAATACAGGCTGCCATCCTTCAGGCGTCCGGCGTAGCCATACTTGCCCAAATCCTCATCACCCAGGCCCGCGCTTTTCAGAGACTTGGTCTGCCCGAAATACACCTTGCCATCCTTCATCCCGGCCGCCTTTGATTCGCTGACAATGGGCAATTCCGCTCCGCTCGCCTTCGCGACGTGATGCTGAAACTCCTTTGCCGCGTAGAAGGGCACCAGCTTGTTTTCATCCGGAACCACCAGCACCGCCTTCGGTTCGCCTTTTTCAACCAGGGTCAACGCCCCCGCGCCTCCGCTGACTGCAAGCGAGGCTGCAAAAAATCCGAGGGCGCGTATAATTGCTGAACAGTTTTTCATGGGGGTAAAAGCTTGACTGGAAATCAACCAATTTCTGGGATCAGTCTCAACCAGACTTTTGTCGTTTCCGGCGCAAAGGTGATGTTGACCGAGCCCGCTCCCGGATGAGGTAGGGACGGGATAGAACCGCCCCTCCTCCCGAACCGGACTGGCAGATTTCCCGCATCCGGCTCTCCAGTTGGTGGTTTGCTCCTCACGGAGATTGATTGATCGCGCTGCGAAGCTGCACCAAGGATTGCAGCCCCTGCGCGTGGAGGTAGGTGTTTGGCCAGCGGTGGTGATCTCGTCCCCGGCCTCGGCGCCCCCTTGCCGATTGCGCAAAATGCTGCGCAAGCGCGCTTTGCAGGTTCTTTTCCGACCACACCTGATCGATGTGCCTAAACCACTTTCCTCCTTCCATACCCGGTACGGGACTTCTTTGCTACTACGAGGATTCTGACGCCTCCCGTGTGCGGCTCTACGGACTGCTTCCAGCCATGAACTCCGCTTCCTCTCACGGTTCGCGTTCCCCGCTTCACGCCACAACAACTTCCAACCTTCCTGCCTCCAACCATCCCAAACGCCCCCTTCCGTGCTCGTGGTGTCAGCACGGGGGTCTGACGCTTTTCCTGCCCTCCCCTTTCCGGGGCGGCTTGCGCTTCTCGGGCTTCGCCTTTCCCTAGCGGGCTCGCCGCCGTCTAAAACCAAATCGAGTTCATCATTGTTTTAATTGCGGGCTGGTTGTTCTCTTCCGGTTGCTCCACACCCCACCTCTCGGTGAAGCAATTTCCTTCCGCTACGGAGGTTCGGCTCCCTCCGGTCGGGAGTTTCACCCAACTGTTGTTGTGCGCTTGCGGGCGCACCAGTGCGTGATCGCCGACCCAGCCGACTTCTATCTACGGACGACCCGGCGATCCGTCCCTACCATTGCGGGATGAATCTAGCCAGATTAAATAAACTTCCGGAAGACGGTATTGGCTTCCTCGAGGGTTTCTTTGCTGCCGATATCGAACCACGTGCCGGGAACTTCCCATGTGCTGACCTCGACCCGGGGATACAGCCACTGAACAAAGCGACCAGGCTGATCCGGATTGTTTCCCCCAGCCATATACTCATTGAAAAGGGGTACAACATCCTTGCGGTAGTAATAGAGAGCGATGCCCGTAAGCGTGCTGGTGGGATTCGCAGGCTTTTCCTCGAAGTGCAGGATCCGGCCGTTTTCATCCGTGGAAATGTTGGTG
>JBGSSC010000231.1:0-9246 GCA_041737265.1 Terrimicrobiaceae bacterium
CGAAATCGCTGTCAGCGATCCCACCAAAGAAAAGGCACAGACCATTTCCCTCGAACTCCATCGCGAAGCTGTGAGGGTGGTCAGCGCGGACTTGCGGGTCACCGTTCTTCAAACCCGGCCATCCATCAAAATTCGCGTCGATATGGAAGAGGCCATGGGGAAAACCTTCACCGCCAGATTCCAGATATCCAAGCCATAGAACACATGATTTTATACGATAAACCCCCCGGTCTCTTGTCATAAAATCTCATCGCGGGATATTGAATCAACCTCCGTTTCACCAGCTCACCCCAACCCGCTCATGTCCCGAACCCTTTCAATCCTCCTTGCCGCCGCACCTTTCCTTACGACGGCCTCCCGGGCCGTGGAGCCCAAACCGCCCAACGTGATCTTATTGGTCTCGGACGACCACCGCTATGATGCTCTTGGGGTGGTTCAGCGGGAACTGGGGGAGACCGCCAATTTCCCTTTTTTCAAAACCCCGCAGCTGGACCGGCTTGGGGATTCCGGCGTGCGATTCCGGAACGCCTTTGTTGTCCACTCGCTGTGTTCCCCGAGTCGGGCGACGATGCTCACCGGCCTCTACTCGCATCAGCACGGCATCATCCACAACGCCCTGCCGTTCACATCCACGGACACATGGCCGGCGGTTTTGGGCGCTAACGGATGGAACACGGGATATTTCGGAAAATGGCACATGGGAGAGCAACGTGAGCGGCCCGGTTTCAAGGAGGCCGCGACTTTCATCGGGCAGGGAGTGTATTTTGATTGTCCATTTTTGGTGAACGGCAAAGAAACGCCCACGACCGGATGGGTGGATGATGTCACGACCGACTTCGCTTTGGATTTCATCAAACGCAACCGCAGGGTTCCGTTTGCCATGATGGTGGGATTCAAGACCCCGCACGACAAGCGCACCCCTGCGGAGCGACATGCCACACTGCACTCGGATGCACGCTTCACAGAGCCCGCAAGTGGACGCGACGACCCTCCCTGGCGCAAGCCCGGCACAGGAAAAGTCTGGCTGCCGGAAAGCAAGGATCGTCTCGCGTATTTCCAAACCATCGCCGGGATGGATGAGAATATCGGCCGGATATTGGATGTCCTCGAGGATTTAAAACTGCGGGAAAACACGCTCATCATCTATGTCGGCGACAATGGCTACTACCTCGGTGAGCACGGGCTTGGCGACAAGCGAACTGCGTATGAAGAATCCATCCGGATTCCGTTTCTCCTGAGTTTTCCAAGCCTCGTGAAGAAGGGGATCATTCGCGATGAGATGGTGCTGAATCTCGATATTCCGGCAACGATATTGGAATATTGCGGCCTGCGGCCGACCTGGAAGCAACACGGTCGGAGCCTGGTTCCGCTGCTGGCTTCGGCTCCCGGCGAAACAGCATGGAGGAGGGCTTTTCTCTACACCAACTACGAAGACCCCTCCTACCCGGCCGTGCCCCAGGATTCGGGCTATGTGGAAGGCACATTTGAGGTGTTGGCCGTGCGCAGCGACACCCGGAAGTATATCGAATACCCCGGCCACCCGGCCTGGTCGCAATTCTTTGATCTCTGCAGTGATCCGTTTGAGATGGACAACCTGATTTCCAAGCCCGGCTCGGCAGAAGCCCTGGAGGAAATCAAAAAAGAATTCGAGACGCAGAAGGCCGCTGTGGGGTTTAATTTGGGTCCAGACCGGTTCTGAAAGCACAATATCCGACAAACCTTCCCATTCCTTGAAATTCCTGCGATTCCTCCACCTGCTGGCGCCGTTCGTGGTGGTCACCAGTATTTCATCCCGGGCCAACTCCCTGCCCGAACCGGCTTCCTTGCTCGCCGATGATTTTTCAGCCCTCACCCCCTATGCAGACCCGACCACAATCGGGAAATTCGAGAGCCTCAAAATCGAGGGCATGACCTTCACGCAGGCGATCCGCTATGAGACTCTGCAACGTCCGCCATTTCCCTGGGACGCGGGGATGCGCATTTCCACCATCGCGCCGATCCTCACAGGCGATACTCTCCTGCTTCAGTTCCGTGCCCGGTGCGTGGCCACCCGTCAGGAGACCGGCGAGGCACTCATCGGGGCCGTGATCGAGACGACCGGCAAGCTCCATGAAAAACTCTCCGAAAGCGAAGTCTCCGTCGGCCCGGAGTGGACTCTTATCTCGCGCCCGTTCATCGCCGATCGCGATGCCGCAGCCGGGGAAATCCAGCTTGCCTTCCGCCTAGGCTACGAACCTCAAACCCTGGAAATCGCGGATGTGCGACTGCTCAATTACAGATCTGGCGTTCCGCTCGCATCCCTCCCCGCGACCAAGGCCAGTTATGAAGGAATCGCACCCGATCATCCCTGGCGCGCGGAGGCTGCAGAACGCATCGAACGCCTTCGCAAAGGCGATCTCACCATCACGGTTCGTAATGCCCCGGGGGAGCCCCGCGCGGGTGTCACCATTCAGGTCACCATGCTGCGCCACGCCTTCGCTTTCGGCACCGCCATTAGTGCCTCCAGGATTGCCGGTGACGATTCTCCTGACAATCTGCGCTACCGCGAGATCCTCGAAAAGCACTTCAACAAAGTCGTCTTCGAGAACGATCTCAAATGGCCCGCCTGGGTGAGCCCGGGGGGATTCGGGGGGTCCAGCCGCGAGGAGATTTTTCGTGCGCTCGACTGGTTCGACGCCCGCCAAATTTCCGTGCGGGGCCATGTGATGGTCTGGCCCTCCTGGGAAAACACGCCTGAGTTTTTGCGCGCGCTCAAGGATCAGCCTGAGCGCCTGGGCGCCGCCGTTCTTGATCACATTGCAGATCAGACCTCCGCGCTCGGCACACGCCTCACCGATTGGGATGTGATCAATGAAAGTTACACCAACCACGATCTGATGGACGTTCTCGGGCGTGACGTCATGGCTGACTGGTTCCGCGCCGCACACAAGGGGGCTCCGGACCTTCGGCTCTTCTACAACGACTATCTCATGTTTTCCGGCGAAGGCCCCGGCTCTCCCAGTCAGTATTTCGAGGACACCATCGAGTTCCTTGTCCGCAAGGGTGCGCCGATCGGGGGAATCGGAGAGCAGGGCCATTTTGGCGGGAGCCCGGCGTCGCCGATTGCGGTACTGGCCGCCCTGAATCGCTTCTCCCGCTTTGGCCTGCCCATCCAAATCACAGAGTTCGACATCGACACGGCCGACACCGAACTCCAGGTCGCCTACACCCGCGATTTTCTGACTGCTGTTTTCAGCCATCCGTCGGTCACTGGCGTGCTAACCTGGGGGTTCTGGGAGGGTCGGCATTGGAAGCCGCGCGCCGCTTTCTGGGACCAAACATGGAACCTTCGGCCCCATGGCGCGATGTGGCTGGACCTCATCACCCGGCAATGGTGGACGAACGCCAGCCTCATCACCGATACCGATGGGCGGGCAATGATTCGTGGCTTTTGCGGCGATTACAAAATCACCGTGACTGATTCCAAAGGCACAACACTCGCCACGAAACTCGTCCCGCTGCCCCGCTCGGGAGCAGCGGTGGAAATCGATCTCTCGCGTTAATTTTTCCGCCCCGCCCAAGTGGCCTACACCGGCTGGGAGAGCAGATGGTCGAGCAGGTCTTTCAACGGCGTCGTGGCCACGCAGCAATGCACGTCGCCGCCGCCGTAGTAGAGGAAATAAGTGCCGTCGATCACGACATGTCCGCAGGGGAAACAAACGCCCTTATAAATTCCCTGTGTCTCGTAGTCGGCTTCCGGTTGGTAAAAAGGGTTTTTGGTGCGGTGGGTGACCTTGGTGGGATCTTCGAGGTCCAGCAACAGCGCGCCCAAGCGGTATTGCTTGTCGGCTCCCACGCCATGATAAATCTGCAACCAACCCTGTTCGGTCTTGAGCGGCGGGTTGTT
Source organism: Terrimicrobiaceae bacterium (assembly GCA_041737265.1). Taxonomy (GTDB): domain Bacteria; phylum Verrucomicrobiota; class Verrucomicrobiia; order Chthoniobacterales; family Terrimicrobiaceae; genus JBGSSC01. The sequence continues at coordinate 3,887 of JBGSSC010000231.1, forward strand.
GGCTCCGATCTTTTCCTCCCAGGGCTCGATGCCTTTTGCCAGGAGCTTCATGTCTTTCCACGCCAGAACATCATCGCTCTGCGCCATCCAAATGGCCGGCCAGCGATTGGGGAAACCCTCCCCATGCCATTGCATGGGACGGTGGATCGTTACCCACTTGTCGTTGACCTTTTCCGGAAAAATGATGACGTCGCGGTCATCCAGCTCCGGGTTGGTCAGGCGTCCGGCGCGGATCCACTCCTTGAAATCCTTTGTCAGAAAGAGCTGGGTCGAAGTGAGGTTCTTGCGCAGCGCGACGGGAAAGTGATCCGGGCAATCCGGGCGCACATTGGCGGCGTTCCCGTCATTCAGCCAATACTTTCCGGGAGAAAACGGGCGTGTGGCCACCGTCACATAATACCAGTCTCCGATTTTGATGATGCGGGGATCCTCCACACACCCGCCGTCCGGGGTAAACGGGATGGGTGAAAGAACGGGATGATCGCTGGTGCGCTCAAAGTGAAAACCATCGCGGCTCCTTGCCATTCCGAAATGGACCGTGTGAGCGTCATCATGCCCGGCTGCGCGGTAGAGCATGATCACCTCCTGCGCGGCTTCGTCAAACCATGCGGCCGGGTTGGTGGTGACCTCCGATTCCCAGTCTGAGCCGGAAAGCGGGGAGAGGATGGGGTTTTTTGCGTAGCGGGTGAGCTGATAGTCGAGATGCATGGGCAAAGTCTTCTCCAGCGGGGGGATCACCAGCAAGTCCATGATGATTATTTCGTAAAGCCGGGCACAAGGGGGGGCCGTTTCCATGACCCCATCCGCCATGGACACCGCGAAGGGAATTCTTCTTCACCTTCATGTCACTGTTCCCGCAGGTTCCCCCTACCCTTTCACCGCGCCAACGGTGAGACCGCTGATAAAGAACCGCTGGCCGATGAGAAACATAACCACCACCGGCAACAGCATGAGAAGGGCTGCAGCCATCATCAGGTGCCACTCCGTGCCGTATTGACCCTGGAACGCCTGGAGCCCGAGTGGCAGCGTGCGCATCTCGTCCATGTTGGTCATGACCAGCGGCCAGAGGAGGCTGCCCCACGCTCCCATAAAAGTGAAGGTGGTCAGGGTCGCGAGGCCGGGGAGCGAGAGTGGCAGAATGATGACGTGGAAGATCCTCCAATATCCACAGCCGTCGATGTGAGCGGCTTCCTCCAGTTCACGCGGAATCGAGAGCATGAGTTGGCGCAGGAGAAAGGTGCCGTAGGCTGAAAACATGGCGGGAATGGTGAGAGCAAAGTAGGAATCCAACCCGATCAGTCGTCCAATCAGCGGGGCATCTTCTCCGGTTCCAAGATACCGCATGGCCATCCAGTCAATTCCGGGGAGAATTCCGGTCAGCACCTCGGGCGCCATTTTCATGGCAATGAAATTGGGCAGCATCGTGACGGAGCCAGGCACCATCATGGTCGCAAGGTAACAGAGAAAGAGCTTGTCGCGGCCCGGCCAGTGAAGGCGCGAGAACGCATAAGCGGCGCACGCACTGGTGAAGACCTGGCCAACAGTCACGACCACCGCGATCGCAAGACTGTTGAAGTAGTAGCGCAGGAATGGAACCACGTCCCAGACCTCGGCAAAGTTTTTCCACTCCCACTCCCGCGGGACGAGCATCTCAAAAATATTTTCGGTAGCCCGCATCGCCCCCGCAGGGGTTGACAATGCGGTGGAAAACATGAATGCGAGCGGGGCGAGCATGGTGAGGCCCGCTGCAACGAGGAACAGGTGCCAGAGCCTGGAGGGTTGACGGTATCTCATGCGGTGATGTTCTTTCCGCCGAGCCGCCAATTCAGAACGGTGACAGCAAAAATGAAAACAAAGAGCACCCATGCGATCGCTGCCGCATAGCCCATTCGGAAGTCTTCGTAGGCCATCGTATAAATGTAGTATCCGATGGTGGTCGTTGCGCCGTATGGCCCACCCTGGGTCATAATGTAAGCCATTTCAAATCCGCCCTGCAGGCCTCCAATCACACCCATGACAAAGATAAAAAACGTCACCGGCATGACGCCCGGCCAGGTGATGACCCGGAACTGATCCCAGTGGCCCGCCCCGTCGATTTCCGCCGCCTCATAAAGATCCTGCGGAACGCCCTGCAAAGCGGCGAGATAGAGGATCATTCCGGTTCCGCCAGCGTGGAGCCACAAGCCCATGACAATGAGTGCCGGCTTTGCCCAGCGAACATCGGTCAGCCATGCAGGGCCATCGATTCCGATCAATGCGAGCGCCGCGTTGAAAAGGCCGTAGTCCGGATTGTAGATCCAGCGCCACAAATAAAAGATCGCCACCCCGGCAAGAATGCTCGGCAGAAAAAACAGGAGTCGATAGGCGTAGGTAAACCGGATTCGCTTGTTCAACACGATGGCAAGGCCGAGGGATACAGCCATGGTAACCGGCAAACCGAACATGAGGAAAATCGTGTTCCACAAAAACTTCCAAAAGTCGGGGTCGTTCGGGCGCCAGCCGTCAACGGATTGATACACGCCCAGCAACTCCCGGAAGTTATTCAGACCGACCCATTTCGGGGGCGTGAGCAGATCCCATTCGGAGAAGCTGAGGAGAAAGGCGGCGATAACCGGCCAGAACGTGAACAAGAGGAAGCCGATCAGGTTGGGCAGAAGAAAGCAGATTGCCGCGATGGTTTCCTGGCGTTGACCGACGAGTTTTTTCACTGTTGGGATTCGTTGGATTCCGCGCTTTCCCTGGCCGATGGGGGGCGGCGATCCAGCGACCGCTGCAAGTCGTCGGTCAATCCCTGCACGACCTGGTCGGTGGAGACACCCATCATATTGAGAGCTTGTGAGACGCGGTTCGTGACGATGCGGGTCACCAACGACTGGCCGCGCGCATAGAGATAAATTTGTGCCGCACCATCCCGCATCGTCTCGGGAAACCGCCGTATCGATTCCGGCGGACGCAAAGACAGGAAACCATCCGAAAAGGCGGCATTCCCGCCCACGGGAACATAGCGACCGCCCACGCCACCCGTGACGATTTCCACACCCTCGGGAGAGGCATAGAATTCAATAAATCGCCGGGCGGCGTCGGGATGTGCAGATCCTGACCAGACCGCCAGCCCGGTGCCGCCGTGGGATGTTACCGGTCCTGCCGGCCCCGCCGGAATCTGCAGAACGTCCCACTCGAAATCCGTTCGTCCTGCAAGCTCCGGGGTCATCCATCGTCCGCTGACAAAAAAGGCGAGCCGCCCGTCCCGGAAAAGTTGGTAGGTTCCCTGAGCGTCGGCAACATCGGCCGGCACCACGTAGCCGCTCTTGAAGAATTTCCGAATCATCTCAAATGCCGCCCGGGTTTCCGCTGAGTCGGACGTGACTTTCGTGGGATGATACGCATCGTCGAAAAGCGATGCTCCATAGGCAAAAAGGAGGATCTCCGCGGGCGGTTGCAGCATCAAAAAGTCCGTCGGTGCATCCGGATTTCCCGCCCTGCGGCTGAGTTTGGGCCCGAGCTCAAGCAATTCCTCCCATGACCAGCCTCCTTCCGGGATTCCGATGCCTGCCGTCCGCAAGGCATCGAGATTGACGAAAAGCACCTGACCGTGAGCATTGACGGGAATGGCGAAAAAGCGTCCATCCCGGGAGAAGGCCCGTTCCGGCACGGCCATGAAAGGATCTTCCCCGGCGATTTGATTGGCCAGGGAAGTCAAATCGGCAAGCACTCCCCGGGAAGCCCACTCGTCGTAAAATGTCATTTCCACCATGAGCACATCGGGCGCAACGTTGCCGATCATCATGGCCTGGACCTTTTGAAGATACCGGGCACCGATCGGGAGGGTTCGTACGCGAATGTCCGGGTTCGCCTTCTCAAACGCATCGATCAACCGACGCTCCACCGCCATTTGCTCGGTCGAGCCCCAGAACGAATAAAGAATCTCAGTGCGCCCTCCGTCGGCCCGCTTGCAACCCGTGAGAGCGCAAGCTCCGAGCAGGAGCATACACGCGCAAAGACGAAGGAGAGGTCTCATGATGTGGGGGGGCGGCGGAATCGCTCACTTCCTCCATGGCTCCTTCCCAGCCGGCCAGGGATGCAGCAAATTGGATCCCTCTGCGGCCAACTCGTCCGGATTCACCGTCGCGGCCATCGAAGCCACCGCCTCATTGAATTGCGGGTCATCATAGACTGGGGCGATCCGCCGGAAAAATCCCATGGGCCCCTTCGGGTTCATTTGCTGTTTTCCAAATGTCCACTGGAGTTCACCTGTCGCGTAAGGGAGAAGGAAATCGCCCGTTTGTTTGAGTTTCGGGTTCTGTGCGCCTGGGTGGTTCCAGATATCGATGCCATATTTTACGCCGAGCGCGGCAAGGTCGGTGAGCCCGCTCAGATTCCACAGCGTATACATCGCTGACTCCGCCCGCCGCATCTCCTCGGGCGTGCTTCCGTCCGCTGCAATCTGGCCATCGAGTCGCACCGGACCGACAGCCTCCAACACCTCGCGAACGGTCGCTTCGTCGCCCACGTAAGCCGCACCGCTGGCAAGGATGAGATCGTAAAAAGTTCCGTGGTTGTTTTTGGCTGCCCGCTCCTTTTTCCCCAGCGGGCTTCCGATGAGCCAGCGGTTGAATGCTGTGAACCATTTTTTTAGGGCGGCCTCGTCGGACGGCGTCCACTCCCCCGAATCCGCGATCAGCCCCACGCTGTTCAAAATTTCGGGAAAGCGGTTGGCGTCGATGATCCCCCATGGCTGGCCATTTTCGTCCGGCTTGATCGCTTGGGCGAAGTTCATGTTGGGGTTCATCGCGGTCGCCGGGTCAAGGAACCATGCCCGCAGCTGTTCGGCTGCCGCCCTGGCGTATGTCTTCTCACCAAGAAAATAATACCCCTGCGCCAACGCAATCACCCGGTTGGCCATTGCCGCAATCTTGGGGCCGTCAAAATTCGCCATCGCCGCAGTATTTGGCGTGCCATCAATCATCACCCACTTGCCGGGATTTGCCGGGTCGGGCCAGGCAAATTTCGAGACACTGATGTAGTCCTTCGGGTCGCCCGAAAGCGCCCAAAACTCTTTCGGCTTGCCCGCGATTTCCACAAGGGGTTCCATCAGGGCTTGCTCTGACCGCTTCCGCAGTGCATCCAGGGCGGGTTGCAAGGCGTCATCGCCTGCGCGCGCACGCACACGAACCTCTGCCACCGCCGCGCCATCGAGGGTGATGACTTTGGGCAATTCAGAAGTTTTTCTGGGGGCAGGGCAACCGCTCAGTGCCACCACAAGCAAGGCTGGAATAATTGGAAAAAATTTGGCCATTCCTTCACTCTGCCACTTCGGCACGGGCCGGAAAGCCATCCATCACTTTACCCAACACTTCCCG
>JBGSSC010000325.1:0-2568 GCA_041737265.1 Terrimicrobiaceae bacterium
TACTTCAACGAATACTTTGTCCGTGCAGGATCCAGAATGTCTCCGGTGTAGCAGACCGCCGCCTCGCAGACCGATCCGGACTTCCCGACCGCCTCGATGGCAACCTTCATGTTACCGAGATCGTTGAGGGAATCGAAAACCCGGAAAATGTCCATGCCCGCTTCCGCCGAGCGCCTTACAAACCCCTCGACCACATTGCGGGGATAGTTGGAATACCCAACCGCATTGGAACCTCTCAGCAACATCTGAAAGCAAATGTTCGGGATTTTCTCGCGTAGACCGGCGAGGCGTTCCCACGGATCTTCTTTGAGAAACCTCATTGCTGCATCGAAGGTGGCACCGCCCCACATCTCGAGGCTGAATAACTGCGGTGTCCGCCGGGCCACGGCATCGGCCACGGCAAGCATGTCATAGGAGCGCACACGCGTGGCCAGCAGCGACTGGTGCGCATCCCGAAAGGTCGTATCTGTGACAAGCAAGCGCTTCTGCGCCCGGGTCCATGCTGCAAATTTCTCCGGCCCGAGCCTGAGCAATTGCTGCCGGGTTCCCTCCGGGGGATCGATGCGGTGGTCGTAGTCCGGCCGCGGGGCCGGGGCGAGAGCCGCCCCCGGTTTGTGCCCCTTGGCCTGTGGATTTCCGTTCACCGTGACATCGGCGAGGAAGGCGAGCAGCTTGGTCGCACGGTCCCTGCGCAGCCGGAAGTTGAAGAGGGCCGGCGTGCTGTCGATGAAGGTCGTCGTCGCACCGCCGGACCGGAACTCCGGATGTGCGATCACATTGTCTAGAAAGGGAATGTTGGTCTTGACCCCGCGGATGCGAAACTCATGCAGGCAGCGCGTCATGCGCTGCAACGCATCTTCGAACCCGGTCCCCCACGTCGTCACCTTGGTCAGCAGGGAGTCATAAAATGGCGTGACCACGCTGCCCGTCGTCCCCATGCCGGAATCGAGGCGGACACCAAACCCTGCGGCACTGCGGTAGGTGATCAACTTGCCATAATTGGGCGTGAACCCGTTGGCAGGGTCCTCGGTTGTAATCCGGCACTGGATGGCAAACCCGTTGCGGGGAACCGCCGGCTGAACGGGCAGATTCATCCCCGGCCCGTGCAGGGATGCCCCCGCTGCCACAAGAATCTGCGAACGCACGATGTCGATCCCCGTGATCTGCTCGGTCACTGTGTGCTCGACCTGAATCCGCGGGTTCATCTCAATGAAGAACCAGTCGCGGGAATCCACGTCGTAAAGGAATTCCACCGTGCCCGCATTGTCGTATCCCACCGAACGCGCAATCCGCGCCGCCGCATCACAAAGCTCCGCCCGCACGGTTTCGTCCAAATGGACCGATGGTGCAATCTCGACCACTTTCTGGTGCCGCCGCTGCACCGAACAATCCCGCTCGTGCAGGTGGAGCACATTGCCATGCCGGTCCCCGAGGATCTGGACCTCGATGTGCTTGGCCCGCAGGATGTACTTTTCCAGGAACACGGCCGGGTTTCCAAACGCCCGCCCGGCTTCACCCCTCGCCTCGTCCAGCCGGGCCTCCAACTCGCTCTCTACCCGCACCACCCGCATGCCACGCCCGCCGCCACCGAAGGCCGCCTTGATGATCAACGGGAAACCGACTTTTCTCGCTTCAGCGAGGGCCTCACGCCGTCCCTCGATGGGGTGTTCGTTGCCGGGCAAGGTCGGCACCCCGGCTGCCTCAGCCGCCGAGCGCGCCGCGGTTTTGTCCCCCATGCGCGAGAGCAATTCCGGCCGCGGCCCCACAAAGATGATCCCCGCATCCGCACAGGCGGCGGCGAATTCGGCATTCTCAGCCAGGAATCCATACCCAGGGTGGATCATGTCCACGCCGTGTTCTTTCGCAATGCCGACAATACCCGCAATATCGAGATATGCCCCCACAGGCCCGCGACCTTCGCCAACCAGATAGGCCTCATCCGCCTTGAAGCGGTGCATGGACAGCTTGTCCTCCTGCGCATACACGGCCACCGTCCGCATCCCCAACTCGGTCGCAGCCCGGAATACACGGATGGCGATTTCACTTCGATTGGCTACCAGCAACTTCTTGCCGGACACGGAGGGACTTGCGGGATTGGTCATCTCCGGATTTCTAATCCGCCTGCGGCCATTGCCAAAGGAATTTTCTCGTTAGGGTCATCGGGTGGGCTCGGGCCGCTGAGGGGAAAAACCCGAACGCGTGACTCAAGGATTTTCCCGACCTCAATCTCCGTGTAGGCGAAGCGAAATCCGTAGCCCAAGGAATCGTGCTCGGGGTAGAATTTCCTGACGGACTCGCCAGGAATCTGAATGATAAGCATGGGCCGGGTGGCGTGGGTGGGGTCGTTGGCGTCGGGGGTCGGCGGAAACGAAATTCGTGCCCCGTAGTTTCCGCCAGGGCAACAGCCCTCGCTCCTTCGGCAGGGGAAGCGTCAGGCAGCAAAACCGTCACCGCACCCAGTTCTGGAATAACAGCAACGATCAGTGCGCTGATGATCCAGGATGAGAATCGAAAGCCCCGTGTGGAGCGTGGAGCGCGAAAGTCATCGGCAAGCATCCGGAGATTGGA
>JBGSSC010000354.1:0-3651 GCA_041737265.1 Terrimicrobiaceae bacterium
CGAACAGCAGGAATCGATCGCAGAATGCCGAGGTATTGGCGAGAGCCCTTGCCAGAAATCGGTCTTCATTCCGAACAAGCACGATCCCGACAATTTGACGGGAGCTCATGGTGTGGGTTCGGTTTTCCGCCGGACAAAGACTTCGTTGCCTGCATATTCGCCAACGCGATCGAAAGTCTCCTGAAGGTGACGGTAAAGCCCGGGTGCCCAGTTGGGGAAGCGTGAGGCCTCACTGTTGTTAATCGCACGGTGGTCGATGACAACAACCGCCGGATCGTATTTTTCCATTTCTGTAATCCTCGCTTTGTCGAACTCCGGTCCTGCCATTGTGTTGTCTGTATACAGATCCCAAAGGTAACTGGGGCGGTCCGTCATGAAATTGATCGTTGGAGAATAAGGAAGGCATACCACCCAGTCCTCGGGACGTGAATTGCTGACAATCGCTTCTTGAAGTCCCGCCAGTGCGACAGCCCGCTCGGGAGTGACCCGGACCCGGACACCGTTCAGGCCGACAAATTCGGCGGTCGTGCCCTTGCGTGCGGCCAGCGTGCCGGCAGATTCCTTTGGCCAGGCATGCCCGAAATGGATCCAGATTTGGAGAACCAAAGCAACGGATGCCACCGCCGTAAGGATCCGAACCGGCCGGCTCCCTGATGCTGCGGCGCGTCGCATGAGAAGCGCAACACCGCAAACCAATGCGACAATGAAGGGCACCATAAATTCGGTGATGTGCGGCGTGTCAGGACGGAAAAACAGGTACTGGGGCAAAAGGGTGAGCGAGCATCCGACTAAAATCAGTGATGTGAGGCTGTCGGTCCAAACCCCGGCATTCCGCCACCAGTAACTCCCGATAAAACCAGCCGAAGCCACGGCGACGAATGCCAGCGAGAGCAGTACCGGAACGTAGATCGCAGCTGCGTAGTAGCGATCCCGGGATTTTCTTCCGGTGAAAATTTCCAATGCGGAGGGGCGTTGCCGACGTCCGTCGTTGGCCCCGACGACCGATGCGGGGGGCGCTCCGGCGGGGGCCTCAACCTGAGCAGGTGGAATTCTGGATGAGGGAGGGGGGGGGCGCAAGCTTGCGAATTGCTTTTCGAGTTCCCAGCGGAACAAACCGACAAAGGATGAATATTGGCCGTAAAAATCCTTCGCATACCCGCGCCTGTGGGCGTCAAAGGCAAATGGTGCGTGGACTGCAAGGAGGGCAAGGAGGGAAATCAGACCACCAACAAGCGATTCGTGTAAACGAAGCCTGAATCCACCCCCGGGCATCAGGGGATACAGGATAAACAAACCGATCCAGATCACGGACACCAGAATTCCAACCTCGATGCGGATTAGAAATGTGAGCCCGAGAACCGCGCCGGAAAGCCCCATCAAGAAAATCCGCGTCCGGGTTCCGCGGGTGGGAAGCAGAAATGCGGATATCAAGACAAGCTGGTTCGCAACCGGCATGAGCCCCATGTAATTGCGGAACATCATCCCCGGAATCAATGCCACGACTAATCCGGTGCCCAGCGCCAACAGCCCGCTCCGGGTGATCCGCAGCACTGTCCACCAGGCTAGCAGAGTCGTCAGAAGGCAAAGTCCGAAAAAGAATGCCCGAAGCGCGAGATAATCGGGACCGGTAAACTGGAAAACCAGGGCAATCGGATAAAACCACAGGACATTGTACCCGAGGAAGGTGTCTGCGATCGGTCGCTGACCCTCCATCAACCTCATCGCATAGACAGCCGTTGTCCCGCCTTCGCCACCAAGGGCCAGCCCATGATTGAAATACAAGGCGTAGTAGGAAGCGGACACAGCGGCCAACAGAAGCCACCCGTACCGAATAAGAAATCTGTCCATCGACCCGGCTTTGGAAACGACGGTGGAGATCATGACCATGTCTGCACCGGAATCCCGATGCTTCGTGCAGCAGAAGTCCCGCGGCCAAACCAGATCTTAAGCGCCAGCAACCGCATCAAAATCCGTTCGGGCCGGACATTGAATACACCGCCTCCGGACGGTTTATTCCGGCTGAAAATTTTTGAAAGAAAGCGGCTGAATTTCAAACGGGACCTTGCGAAAGCCCGCATATCCGAGGCGTTTGCAATTTGTCCCCGCAGGACTCCCTCCAAAAGGGCCCGGGCCGTCGGACGGTGCACGTAGTTCCATAGTGGACTGCGCACCTCTTCAAACTCGTCCTCAAGAAATGCCCTCCACAGAGGAGTGCGCAGCATGGGGATCCAGTCCTCAAGCCCGCTGGATCCCGCGAGCGGGTAAGTCCAGAGGGCCGGATAAGCCCGGCGGACAGCCTCGAGGAAAAATTGCTTATTCACTCGTTGAGCGTCTGGAATCTTTTGAACAAAGTCGAGAATGCGGCCATTGAGAAGCGGGTTCCGGTGATCCAGGATCTGCTGTTTGTAGGTCACGGCGGAGTTGAGGTAACACTGGAGGCGTTGAGAGTGGTAGAGGATATCTTTCAACCGGCCGGGAGAGCCTGATGGGATCTCGCTGATCACATTCTCGAGAGCCTGCCGGTTTGCTTCGCGGAGTTGACCGGCCTGGCGGCTCCTGAGCAATGCAAGGGCTGCCGGACAGTCGTCCAGAAGTCCGATAAAAACCTCCCCGAGCGCCTCGCAAGTGGAACGCACAGCGCCATGGTAGCCAAAGACCTCGTCGCCGCGAAGAACGCGAACGGTGCCCCCGCAAACGAGTTCCTCCATCATGGGGATCTCACAGGCATGGAAGCAACCCATCTCGGAGAGAGCATCGGTCGCAATCACTGCACGACGGACAAGACAGGAAGGATCTGCCCACTCGCGAACGAGCACCGTGTGACGCAGGCCGAAATCATTGGCGATGCGGCCTGCAATGCTTGCATCGCTGGTGCTGTCGGTCCCCCCCACCGACCAACTCACGGTTCTGAGTGGGCCTGCGGACTTATCGGCGACCCGCATTGCGGCACCGAGAATGGCCCGCGAGTCGGCTCCTCCACTCAGAAATATGACTGACTCGTCGCCCGATCCCAGGTCCCCGGCGACACTTTCGTCGATCAGTCGTTCAAGCTCATCGGAGGCCGCAAGCCCGGCATCCGGCGATCCCGGGTGAAACCGCCACCAATAAGAAGAAGAGATTTCTCCGTTTTGAACCCTGAGGGCTTCCCCGCCCCGAAGTCTCCGGATCCTGATGTCGAGGGTGGCGTCACCAAGCAAATGGCCGTGTATCAAGAGCTGGGTTAGAGCAGTTGCATCGATCTGGTCGGGACCACAAAGGGAGGATACGGCGGCAACCGTGGGAGCAAAAAGCAGGTTGCCATCGCAAACGGCATAGAACAGCGGAAACGAAGCTGTTTTATCGGCTGTGATCGTAACCTGATTGTTTCCGGGCTCCCACTCAAAGCTCAGGAATGCCGCATCGGGATCCGGAGCGGCCTGCTGATGCCCCGTTGGCTTTGAAACGAAGAGGCGGAATCCGCCTTCCGGCGTGCCCGACGGAGCAAGGGATTCGAGCCGGTGGATTTTGCGGCCGGCACGGGCGAGTCTTATTCCGCACGAGGGGAGATACCAGGCCTCAACGGTATCGGCTCCTGTCTGAGCCGCGACTCCGTCCATCAGGCGCTGGAAGAGATCCGGGCCGCAGGGAGATCCCTTCAGACCCCGCAAGGGC
>JBGSSC010000400.1:0-8105 GCA_041737265.1 Terrimicrobiaceae bacterium
ACGCCTACCTCGATGTCGCCAATTTCGCCACGCGGGTTCGTCAGCCTGTGCTCATGAATGTGGGCCTCACAGACCCGATTTCCGCGGCCACCGGCGTCTATGCCGCCTATCTCGGCCTCGCCGGCCCGAAGGAAATTGTCCCGCTCCCCAACGCTGGCCATGATTGGTCGCCGGCGTTCGACCGCCAAGGTTGGAAATGGCTTAGTGAGAAACTCGGCGAAACAAACCGATAATTTGTCAGCTTTGAAATATTTATCCCGGATCGAGCGATCGAAGATGTTGGACAGGATTTACGGGATTGGTTTAAAGCGGCAATTCATCCCGCCCTTATGAAGGCATTCTGCCAAATCTACGCGCAATGGGATCAGATCGGAGACCGGATTGAAGCCGAAAGCCGACATTTGCTGGATCTCGGCCTGATTTGTGACACGGCATTTACACCCCGCCAGGGAGCGAGCCACCAACAAACCCTGCGGGCCATTATGGAAGCGGGAGGTTTGTGTGCGCCAAATATTTATCCGGCGGGCATCGATCCCTCATGCTGTGATACAAACTGGTGGAAATATCCGGAAGAGGAATGCGTACGCTTGCTTGACCTCGCCGCAGCCGCGCACAGTTCGCGGAACCTCGGACCTCTGCGGGCAATTAACACCTACACCGCTGGAAATTCGCTTGTCGCCGCCTGCCGCAAGTCGGGTGTGGAATATATTCTGGGCTTTTGTGCACCCACCGTGATTGAAGACGGTGGATGGGAGATCGCCCACTATGGATCACCGCTCTCCCCCTTCTTTCCCGGAGATGAAGATTATCGCAAGCCGGAGAACCCCGGAGATCGAAGCGATGCCGTGTTGATTTCCAGCATGGAACTCCGCAACCCGATGGTGTGCCTGAACCACTGGAGCGAGGGGCCGTGGTGTCCGTTGAATGCCCAGGCAGCCGATCGCTGGCTGGAGCCTGCCGCCGATCCTTATCCTTTCTTGCAAATTGCCGAAGACTGGCTGCGGCAGTCGGAACTCTCCGGATCCCCAAAGTTTTTCCATCTCAACTTGCAGTATTTTTTCGCCGACCGTTGCCGCGATCATAACAGGCGTGCATTGGAATGGCTGGCAGCCCAGCGGGACAAAGGCCGGTTGGAAATAGGCGGTCTTCAAGCCTGGAGGCAACGCCTAAAGGAAAACAAGGGGTTCGTACCCCAGCGCACCTATTGGCGGGGCGAAATGATGGGATTCCATGTCGGTCACCGTCCCGGTTGTTTTCCCGATGTCATCGTGGAGGAAACACTGTCAGGACAAACAATCTGGCAAAAACCACACGTGCTCCCGCAGCGGCATTATGACTATCAGGCAAAATGGAATTATCCCGCATTTCAACCGGACGGGTCCGCGCCGGCTTCAGAGGCCTTTCCGGATATTACCGTGTGCCAGCAGGGATGCGAGATCGAGATTGAGAACACCGCTTCAGCTCGTCCGGTGCGTCTGATCGCGTGGAATGCGGGCGATGGATTGCAAGCGGCCTATGAAGTCCGGTGCCTCAGCGCCGGTTGGACCGCTGAGACTGCACCGCACCCGTCGGGTGTGGGCGGAGCAGTGATCCTCAGCGGAATGGCCGCATCGGGTTTGACCCATGTAAAATTTGAAGTTAATGGCACCCCATCGAAACTCGTATTCGCCAGGTCGTGGCCGGACCTGGTGGAAGCCCAGACGTTTTTTGCCAATGGTCGTCCTTATACGGTTCTCGCCTCCCAGACTCCCGAGCCGTTTCTGGTGCTTGCAACCCTTAAGCGGGACTCCCACGACCGGGAGCCCGTCCTCGTTGAACATCTTGCAGGGATCCATTACTCGAAACAAATTTTGGAAACCCAAGAGGTGCCACTCATGTTCGACGGGACGCGACTCGCATGCTGGCATCGATTTTGGGGAATCACCGCGGATCAAATTGAATTGTGCGGCACGGAGGAAATTCGCGCCTGCCTGCGAAGAAAAACAGCCTGTGTCATTTCTGAAATTGCACACGACTTGGAGGTCAATGCCTGCGGTTACCAGACTTTCGGAAACATCCGGGATAAATCAAGATGGGACCGTATCCTCGCGCGGGCTGCGGGTGAGCTCGAACTTTCGCGGATGAGGGATTGGTTTCAAAGTCAACGCCCTGATGCTGGCGAGGTCGTCATCGAAGTCCACCCCGGTATTTATCTTCCACGCGGATCGATCACCAAAGTTTTGGGTCACGAGTTCGATGTGATTCGGTGTGCCAATGGCTATCGATTCCGGGAACTCTGTGCCGACTACCCGCAGGGCTGGGATTGGGGAGTGGCAGCCTGGGTGCAGTGGCGCAGTTTGCGTCTGGATGTTGAAGGGCTGGACGCCCGGGAAGGTGCTTTCACCCTGCACCTGCACGCGATCGATCCGGAGAGCCGGGATATTTCGCAGCAGGTTCACTTTTTTAATCCCTCCGATTCAAACGCACCGGTGCCGGATGTCTGCGCCATCCGCGAGTGGGTCCTTCCTCAGGGCATCGAAAACCGTTGGGATTCCGGCGCACTCTGTTCAGTAAAAATTCCCGCCGAATGTCTGGCGTGGCCGTCAATTGGCTTATGGATCGTGCCTCTCGAAAAGAGTCGGCTCTATGACTGGGTTGCGGAGAAAGGCGCGCCTGGGGTCCTCAGTCATCTCTGGGTGACTCGTGGAACTCTTCCCTAATACGATTAATTCCATCCAAAAACTGAATTCTCCCCATCACGATAAGTTTACGGTTGGCACACTAAGCTACGACAAGCAGGCGCTCTGGCTGCTCTTTTTCTGGCTCATGTGGAATGACTTCTCCTTCATGCTTGGGGAGCAGTTGAACAGTCTCACACGCGTCCTGATGCGGGACCGGGGGGCGTCCTACACCCTCATGACTGCATTCGCGACGGCAGGGGGACTTATGGGCATGTGGATCAATCCCTTCTTCAGCACATGGTCGGACCGGTTCCGCTCGCCCTTCGGAAGGCGGCGACCGTTTCTGATCGCCGTCGCTCCAATTGCTGCATTCACAATTATGAGCATCCCGTTCGCTCCGGATATCTATCACTTCCTGATGAGATTCGAAGGGATGGCCGCGATCCTCAGCCTCATCCCCATCAATGGCGAGGTGCTGTTTATCGGAATCGCCAGCATCATCGACGGGCTTTTTAACGCCGTATTGATGGCGATCTTCAGCTACTTGTACTGGGATGTTGTTCCGCAAAGTGTGCTTGGTCGCTTCAATGCGATGGCGAAAATCGTCACGGTTTCTGCAGGTATGGTTTGGAGCTTTTTCATCGTCGGTCACGCCGAGCACCATCCCAAGGAAGTCTATATTGCAGTCTCGTTGGTCTGCACGACGATCTATGTATTCTCGCTGATCATGGTGAAAGAGGGCGAGTACCCGCCGCCTGAACCACGAAAAACGAACAGTGTTTTTGAACCCATTCGGGATTACGTGAAGGACTGCTACAGCAAGCCCTACTACCTTTGGATCTTTTCAAGCATTCTTTTTTTCCAAATCGGCAACCAGGGGAATAATTTTGTGTTCTTTTATCTCCGGGAGGATCTTGGGATGGATCTGGGCACGACCGGATGGATCCAGGGGATTGCCTCGGGCGTGGTGACTGCGTTCGGTGTGCTGTTGGGGTACTCATCCGGATCGCTGATCGATCGGCTCAAGCCGATCCGGGTCGTGCCGGCGGCATTTTTTGTCTCGTCCGTGCTGGCACTGGTTTCGTTTTTTGTCATCAGCGATAAAGTCTCTGCAGCGGTCATGGCTTCACTGATCGGCATCAATAACTTTGTCTTTGGCGTGGCGTTGGGTGCCGTGACCGTGCAGCTCTTTCCCCGCGAAAAGCTCGGGCAGTTTTGCTCGGCGCAGGCGTTTTTCTACCAAACCATCCTGATGGTTTTGAGCCCGCTGGTTGTTGCCCCGTTTTTTGATTGGTTAAAGTTCAACCGCGGTGCCTACTTGTGGTCGGCCTTCTTTTACTTCATGGCAGGCGTTGTCACGGTCAAGGTGTATTATAACTGGAAGCGAAAACAGGAAAGTCCTGCGCCTGCTTCGTTGTCCTAAATCGCCAATAATGATACTTTGATCGTGTTGGGCTTATTGGTGAACCTCAAGTCGTAACAGGGATTCACCGATCTCCCCGGCTTTCCGTTTTCGCTTCGCATTAAAAGGACTTCCTCGAAGCCAAGTCTCGCCGGGGGAGGGGACTAATCGGGCCCGCTGCTTCGCAGAACCTGACGGAGGGGTGCTTTCTGTGATTCTGGGAAGCAGGGGCTAATCGATTCAGTCTTTCTTTATGGCACCAATTTTACTCGCGACTTCGTCAACCAGTTCTGACAGCGGTTTATTGATGGCTGCTATGATCGCGATGGCGGGTTCCTCAAGTATGGCAAGCTGGCTTTCGAGGAGTCTTGGATCCATGAAATGCCCCGTCCTCTTAGAGAGTCGCTTTTCAATGCAATCTCTCGACCCCTTCAGGTAAATCCAGCTGAGTCCGGGAAGTCCCTGACTCAGGCGCTGTCGGTAGGCTTCGCGCAGGGCTGAACAGGCAAGGAACACCGGCGCGTGATTCTTTGTGAACTTTCGTAATTCGAGATTTAAGGCATCAAACCAATCCCACCGGTCATCGTCCGTAAGAGGGATTCCGGATGCCATCTTTTGCTTGTTTGCCTGCCTCCAAAGATATTGTCGCCATGGCCAGCGGTATCAAGGCCTCTCTGCTGGCATACCGTCTCCCGTTCACCCGGGAATTCGCGGTTACTGTTGGCGCGTTGATCAGGGTCGCTAACGCGATTTGCGTGCTCCCTGGCGTTGGCCGGAATTCTTTTGCGGGAGTCGCCTTGCAGGGTTGGCACTTGCCTTCGGGAATCATCTTGGCAATTTTTCTCGCGAATTCCCGTTTCATCACTCAATTTGCTGCCCTTATGGCAGAGGGTTATACCGTAAACTTGAATGGAAAAATGCTCGCCACCTGAACTGACCATGCCCGAAAAGCGTCTCAATATCCTCCTCCTGTTCACGGATCAGCAAAGGTTTGATACCATCAATGCGGCGGGTTACCCGCATATGGTAACTCCGAATCTGGATCGCCTCGTAAACGAAGGGTGTCTCTTTCGAAATGCCTACTCCCCTTGTCCGGTTTGTGTGCCGGCCCGCCACCATTTGCTGACCGGAACAACGGTTCGCAAGCATGGCTTTACCGACAATGTGCAGCCGCCCATGGATGCCTCCATTCCCACCCTGGCAAGTTTACTCTCAACAGCTGGCTATTGCACCAAGGCGATCGGGAAAATGCATTTTCGGCCCAGCCGAAATCAAAACGGATTTGATTCTCTCGAGCTCATGGAGAGTCACCCCGCCCGGCGGGAAGATGATGAATATGCCATGTATTTGAAGTCGGTTGGGTTGGGCCATATTCAAAATTTGCATGGAGTTTGGAATGTGCTCTATGAGGCCCCCCAAAGATCCATTATTGATGATAAGCATCATGGATCGACCTGGGTGGCCGACCGGACCATCGCTTTTTTGGAATCCCTCAAGAATGACTCCGCATTCTTTTGTTGGTCCAGTTGGCTGGCCCCTCATCCTCCACTCAGTGTTCCGGAATCAGTGCGGGATTTGTACAAAGGAAAGGACCTGCCAAAACCGATTGCAAGCATTACAGAAGAAAATACTTTTACCAAGCTCCTGAGCCAGGATCTCACTTGGCCGCCGGAGGAAAATCGGGCGGACTTTTTTCGAAGACGCCAGGAAGCTTACTATGCGCAGATTTCTTTTGTTGATCAGCAAATTGGGAGGGTCCTTGATGCCTTGGAGAAAAGCGGAAAATTGGACGAGACTCTGATAATTTTCAGCTCCGATCATGGCGAGATGCTGGGTGACCACAACGCGATTCAAAAAGCCCAACCCTACGAAAGCGCCTCTCGCATTCCCTTGGTCATGCGATACCCCAGGCGGCTGGAAAAAGGCAGTGTGCGGGAAGAGTTTTTTGACTTGAATGATGTCTTGCCGACCGTGCTTGATCTCATCGGAATTACCCACCCTGATCCGAGTAGCCTGCCGGGAGAATCCGTCTTTCGGGAGGACAAAGATCGATCCGTTCAGTATCTCAGTCTGGGGCGCAAGGGCCGGCGCTTTGCCACAGTGCGGGATCAGCGCTATAAATACACCTATTACTATGGTGCCGGAATTCTCGATGAACTGTTTGATCTGGAGCTTGATCCCGGTGAAACCATGAATTTGCTGAGAGTGCAGCCGGAGGCCCCTTTCGTGATAGAACTGCGAGAAAAGATGAAGACTCTGGTGAAGGAATTTGAAACCCAGTGGGGGGTACTCAATGAAGCGATTGACGACAAAGGTGAATTGATGGTTTTCGCGCAGGACAAGCACTGGAATCTGGAGCAGTCCTATCAGGCTCAAGTTCAGTCGTTTCCCGAATGGCCGGATCAAATCAGCGATCCCGAAGAGGCGGAAGCAATGAATAATTTCGCTTATGAGGCTCTGGAATGTGTTAAAGACCAATCCCCTCTCAAATTGAATAAACTTAATTTAGAGACCTGGAGGAAAAAGGGGGGCGACGAATCCTTTTTCGAATATATTCGGAGCCATGATCTTTGACCCCTGAGAATAAGTCGTATTTTGTTATGGGTGGAGTCCCGATTTTTGACATTACCTCCTCATCGCTGGCGGGATTGCCCGGATTATGGCAGGTGATAAAGAAATTCCCCAAGCGAATTTCAGAAGGAAGTCTCCCTCTCCATTTTGAACCGTCGTTTCCGGGTGCCTGCGAGGTCTTGCCGCAGGCGCACGAAGGCGAGAACAGAATAGGCGCTCATTGCCTTTAGCGCCGAATCCACAATGATCAGCCCACGCTCGGTGAGAGGGCAGGGGAGTGCCCGCAGGGCTCCTCCCCCTGAACTCACAGATTCTGAATTCTCAGGCGGTTTTGTTGGATTTGTGTGCCTGACGTTCTTCGCCAAGGTGGGCATCATCGCGAAGTAGGCTTTCGCGGTCTGCGGTGTCGCCAGCCCGTTGTAATGCCTCAGGATGATCGCAGGGGAGATGGCGGATTCGTAGGCGAGCCGGTAGGAAATGGCGGAATGCCTCAGGGCGTTTGCTGGCCATACGTTGCCCGATTCTTGCGCGTAGGGAGCCAGCCATGCCCTCGCATTGTTGGGAATGGTGAAAAAACAAGACGGCTGTTCGTTTTCGCCACGCCTGCGCCGATTGTGATGATTCCTTCCGAGAGGGAAACGGCTTTCCAATCAAGACCCTCAATCTCGGCCTGCCGCAGCCCGCAGAACATGGCGATGATGACGCCGGGAAGAATGTCCCGGTGAAAGACTGTCCAGCAACAATTAAAAATGGTTAGCGGCGACAATTAAAACTGCCCCCCGGCGACAATTTCAAAACAGGCATAATTTTCAGGGGAGGGATCGTTTTTTTCGCGTAGGGAACCCGCAGGGAGGCGCAGCCGAGCGAAGGGTGACCGGAGCGAAAAAATTGGCAATGTATTCGAGGCGGTGGCGGAGTATTGGTCCCCTTGTGCCAGCCTTCTGACGAATTGTGGTTTTGCCCTCCAAAAAGGGACACTTTCAGGGACACCTGCCTCCAAAAACGGCCTATTTGGTGCCAAGCCAAAAACACGAGTCCCTGTATTCATTAGGGTTTCGGGCGATTGGTAGTCATGGCGGAGGGGGGGATTGCCCGCTGCGCAGGCTTTCCAATTTGGCTTCGCGTTAAAGGATGCACCTCCTCGCAAAACCTCGGAAGGGGCCTGTTCCTGCTCCCGGTTATTTGCGCCGAAAACGGTTGTCACATTGTCGCTTTTTCCGATCTCCACGTTCAGGGCTTAAGCAGCAGGGGTTTCAGCCATTTTGGGACCGGCCTGATCAAGCGGACTTGCCGGCCATTTTCGAACACGGCGATCTTCCGGAACGGGGTTCGCATGTCGTCGTTGTCGAAAATCCGGACATGCGGGAGTTCGCGGATGGCGACCTGGAGATTGGACAGAGTGCGCGGGAAGCGGGCGATCAGTTTATCCGGCGGGACATCGTGGCCACCCTGCGAGACCCGCATGGCGACGC
>JBGSSC010000408.1:0-2878 GCA_041737265.1 Terrimicrobiaceae bacterium
GCACCTTCACGACGCTCACCTTCCATGATTTGTTCAGCTTCACGGCTGCGATGGCGCTCTATATTGCCGAAGTCTACGGCTTCATCGTTTACCTGCTGAGTTTGTTCGTCAATGTCGAGCCGCTGGAGCGAAAACCGGTCCCGATGCCACCTTCCGAGGACGACTATCCCACTGTGGATGTGCTGATTCCGACCTACAATGAGGAAGTTGCGCTGCTGGAAGTCACGGTGATTTCGGCGATGCACATGGAATATCCCGCCGACAAGCTGAATGTTTACCTCCTCGATGACGGTGGAACCGATTCCCGGTGCGAGTCTAAGGATGAGAACGTTGCAAGCGCGGCACAGGCCCGCCGGAGAACACTTCAGGACCTCTGCGCGCGCCACGGATTGCGCTATGTAACCCGCAAGGAGAACCTGCATGCCAAAGCGGGAAATCTGACGAACGGGCTGCACCACAGCGAGGGCGATCTCATTGCCATTTTCGATGCGGACCATGCCCCGACCGAAGACTTCCTCATGAATACGGTGGGGTGGTTCCTCCGGGACCCGAAGCTGTTTCTCGTGCAGACCCCGCACTTCTTCACAAACCCCGACCCCATCGAAAAAAACCTGCAAACCTTCCAGCAGATGCCGGGGGAGAACGAAATGTTCTACCGTGTCATCCAGAAAGGTCTCGATTTTTGGAATTCGGCCTTTTTCTGCGGCTCGGCAGCCGTGCTGCGCAGGAAGTATCTGATGGAGATCGGAGGCATCGCAGGCGACACGATCACCGAGGATGCAGAGACCGCACTCACGCTTCATGCCCGTGGCTATTCCAGCGCGTATATCAGCAAGCCGATGATTTCCGGTCTGTCCCCTGAGACCCTGGGCGGCTTCGTTGGACAGCGAATCCGATGGGCTCAGGGCATGATCCAGATTTTTCTGCTCAAAAACCCCTTGCTCATTCCCGGCCTCACGATTCCGCAGAGGCTCTGCTACTTCAGCAGTTGCTTCTTCTGGTTCTTTGCCTATGCCCGGCTTGTCTTTATCCTGGCTCCGATCTGCTTCCTGATCTTCGGCCTCAAGATTTACGACGCCAACTTTGTGGATTTCACGGCTTACGCGGTGCCCCACCTGCTTGCGGTTTTCATGGTTTCGGACTTTCTCTTTGGCAGGGTCCGGTGGTCGTTCGTTTCCGAGCTTTATGAGTTAATGCAGGCGACATTCACGTTTCCCGCGATCTGCAAAGTCTTCCTCAATCCGCGGGCACCGAAGTTCAACGTGACCGTGAAAGGTGAAGTTCTCGATCAGGATTTTGTCAGCCCGTTGGCCAAGCCGTTCTACATTTATCTGGCTTTGAATATTGTTGCCCTGTCCCTCGGGTTTTTCCGGCTGGTTGCGCAGCCTGCGGACCGTTTCCCCACCTCGATCACAATGATCTGGGCCCTGTTCAATATCTGTATTCTTCTCGCCGCGATGGGAGCGCTGTTTGAACGCAGGCAGCGGCGGGCGACTCCCCGCATGCCCTCCCGCTTCCCGGTCAAAGTCCTGGTCGACGGCAAGGTCTATGCCGGCGTCACTGAAGATCTGAGTATCGGAGGCACCAGCGTGATCGTCGATGCCGCATATCAAAGCATCTTCAAAACCGGCCGCTCAGTCCACCTTGCGCTGGACAACCCGGCCTGGGTCAACAAGGACCCGTTTCATGTGCTGGTTTGCAATGTCCGCGACAACGGTCCTCTCATCCATGTCGGATTCAAATTCCAGCATACGACCATCGAGGAGATGCGGCGCAAAGTGCAGTGGGCAAATGGCAACAGCGACCGGTGGATGGAATTCCAAGGGGCACGTGAGCGACGCCTGGGAGTTGTTCGAAGTGGAATCTTCCTTCTTCGCTGCGGCCTGATTTATTCGGTGCAGCATTTCGGGCAAATCATGCTTCAATCCAGCCGCGCCAACAAAGTTAAAGCCTTCGATCCAAAACCCCAAGCCAGTTCCTGAGCCACAAAATCCATGAACAAGACACACCCAGCCCTCATCGCCGCCTTGGTGGCAACGTTCGCCTGTGCGGCGTTCGCACAACCGATTGCTCCCGCCGTACCGGCGCTGCCCACGGAGCCGGTCGTTTCCGACGCCGATTTGATTAATGCAGGGCCCCTTCAGCCGCAGAGTCCATCTGCAACGACGCTTGCCCAGCCGCTGAACCCATCCACTGCTGCTGCGCAGGCCGCTCCCGCAGAGCAGACGATTCGGCTACCCCTGCGACGCCTCATTAATGCGCGAGATCCGATCATGCTTCGCACAGCGTCGAGTGTTTATACGGTTTTTGTGCCCAAGAGCGCGCGCTTTGAGATGAGCAGCGCCAGCATGCATCTTGAGTTCACCAATTCGATAGCCCTGCTGAGCGAGCGTTCGGTGCTTCGTGTCGTGCTCAACGACGTGATCATCGCCCAGTATTACCTGGAACGGGACAACCCCTCCCGTGCCGTGGAAATTGATATTCCGCTCCGCCTCATGAAAGACGGTTTCAACCGCCTGCAGTTCATCGCCGCCCAGCACTACACCTACAAGTGCGAGGACCCGAGCGCGCCGGAGCTCTACACGGAGATCAACCCGGACCGTTCCTATCTGACAGCCACCGGAATTCTCAAGCCGATTCCTGCCCGCCTGTCGTTCCTCCGCTGGTGGCTGGATGAGAAATTCTGGGCACCGTACGAGTTCAACGTCGTCATCCCGGGTGCGCGCCCAATGAGCGACCTTCACCTCGCGCTCGGTTCCATTGTGACCCAGGGAGTCGCTCTGGCACTCGACTACCAACCGTTCATTGTCCGCGTCTCAAACAACCTTCGCGCAGGAATGGACAACATGGTCGTTGGTACTATGAATGAGCTCTCAGC
>JBGSSC010000459.1:0-3576 GCA_041737265.1 Terrimicrobiaceae bacterium
CGCTTCTGTCCGAGTTGGGGATGCCGTTCTCCGACAAGGCCCGCAAGCCGCAGGTCCCCAAAACCGAGGCCGCCGAAGCCCCTGAGGCCCCCGCCGAAGCCTGACTGAACCCGATAACGACCCACTCCGATGAATGATCCCATAGCTGACATGCTCGCCCGGCTCCGCAACGCGGCCGCGGCCCGCAAGACCGAGTTCACACTCCCGTATTCCAAACTCAAATCCGAGATCGCCCGCATCCTCGAAAAGGAAGGGTATATCCTCGGCTTCTCCCTGGAAACACCCGAGAAGGGAATGCCTACCCTGCGCATCCGCAACAAATTCATAAACAAAACCCCTGCCATCGCCGGTCTCAAGCGGGTGAGCCGCCCCGGCCTTCGCCGCTATGTGGGTGCCACCGAGGTGCCCCGTGTGCTTGGCGGCATGGGTATTGCCCTTCTTTCAACCTCAAGCGGAATCCTCACCGGTGGTGAAGCCCGCAAAAAAAACGTCGGCGGGGAACTCCTTGCCTATATCTGGTAGCCATGTCCCGAATCGGAAAAAAACCCATTAGTGTGCCGCCCAAGGTGAAGGTCTCTGTCACCCCGGCCGGCGAAGTCACCGTCGAAGGACCCAAAGGCAAACTCTCCTGGCAACTGCCGGAAGCCGTGAGCGCCCGCATCGAAGGTGAGACGGTCGAGTTTCAACGCGCCGGAGAAACCCGGCAGGTGAAAGCACTCCACGGTCTCTCCCGCGCTCTGGTTGCCAACATGGTCGCCGGCGTGAATGAAGGATTCCGCAGGGATCTGGAAATCCAAGGCGTCGGATTCAAGGCTGCGGTCCAGGGTCAGAAGCTCAATCTGAGCCTCGGCAAGTCGCATCCGATTCTCTTTGATATCCCCAAGGACATCAAAATCACAGTCACCGATAATACGAAAATTGCCATTGAAGGCATCGACAAACATATCGTCGGTCAGGTGGCCGCCGACATCCGCGCATTTTATCCACCCGAGCCTTACAAGGGCAAAGGGGTCCGCTACGCCGGCGAGCAAGTCCGCCGCAAAGAAGGCAAAACCGTCCAGTAAGCCATGGCCAATACAAGCAAACGCCACACGCGCCACAAGCGCCTCCGCAAGAAACTCGCAGGAACTCCGGAGCGTCCGCGCCTCGCCGTGCACTTTTCGGAGCGTCACATTCAGGCTCAGATCATCGACGACAATTCGGGACGGACGCTTGCAGCCGTCCACACGACGGAGACCGATCTCCGCTCCGACAAAAACACCCGCGCAAATGTCGCAACTGCCACACGCGTCGGCAAATTGATCGCCGAGCGTGGAACCGCCAACAAAATTACAAAAGTCGTCTTTGACCGCGGCGGCTACCAATACCACGGCAAAGTGAAAGCACTCGCCGACGCGGCACGTGAAGGCGGCTTCGAATTCTAACTTAATTATGGCGACAAACAGAAAAGGCAGAGACTCATCAGGCCCCTCCGACGCAGGCAGAGATGAAGGCAAAGAAAACGTCGAAAAGGTCGTCTTTATCAATCGATGCGCCAAAGTGGTGAAGGGCGGACGCCGCTTCAGCTTCAGCGCCTTGATTGTTGCGGGCGATCGCAATGGCCGCGTAGGTATCGGTTTCGGCAAGGCGAATGAGGTTAGCGAAGCGATCCGCAAAGCAACCGACTCCGCGCGCAAGCGGATGGTGGCTGTGGCGATCACCGGCAATACCATTCCTCATGAAGTGCTTGGCGAGTTCGGCGGTGGGCGGGTTCTCCTGCGTCCCGCTTCTCCTGGAACCGGCGTTATCGCCGGCGGCGGGGTTCGCGCGGTCATCGAAGCAGCCGGGATCCGCGACGTGCTCGCCAAATCCCTTGGCTCGGCCAATCCCTCGAATGTCGTGAAAGCGACCCTCGAAGCCCTGACCTCCCTTCGTCAGAAGGAGGAAATCTTCAAGATTCGCGGCAAGACGATGCGCGCTCCCAAAGTCGAAGCCCCTGCGGAGCCGGCTGTGGCCGTCGCCTGAGGCAGCGTCGATTCGAAACTAACTTAAACTGACTTTTATCCCATGCGACTTCACGATCTGAAACCCAATAGCGGTGCGAAACACCGTCGTAAACGCCTCGGCTGCGGCGAGAGCTCCGGCCATGGCAAGACGTCCGGCAAAGGCCACAAGGGCCAAAAAGCCCGTTCCGGCGGAAGCATCCGCCCGAGCTTTGAAGGCGGCCAGATGCCGCTTTTCCGGCGCCTTCCCAAGCGTGGGTTCAACAATGCCGCTTTCAAAATTAACTACGGCATTGTGAACCTGGACGACCTTGAAAAGAGGTTTGATGGCGGAGCAGCAATCAACGAAAAGCTCCTTCGCGGGGCAGGGTTGGTGCGCGGCAAGCTCGATGGAATCAAAGTTCTCGGCAGGGGTGAGCTCACGAAAGTGTTTCACATCGAGGCAGACGCAATTACCACATCGGCCAAGGAAAAGATCGAAAAGGCCGGCGGATCGGTGACTCTCAGTGCAAAGCTGAAGGTCGCAGACGCCAAGTAGCCGGACGGCGGGCTGCCTTCCCGGGGTCGCCGCTTTTTTCATGATCTCCGCCTTCACCAACATTTTTAAAATCCCGGAGCTGCGTCAGCGCGTGCTCTTCACCCTGGCCATGGTGATCATCATCCGTGCGGGTTCGGCGATCACGACCCCCGGTGTGAATGCCGAGATTCTCGCCGAGTGGTTTCAGAATGTGGCGGGCAGCCAATCCACGGGGGGCGTTGCCGCACTCTTCAATCTTTTCAGTGGCGGGGCGCTCGCGCATTGCGCGATTTTTTCTCTGGGCATTATGCCTTACATCAGCGCATCGATCATGATGCAGTTGTTGACGGCTGTCGTTCCCAAGCTTGGCAAATTGTCGAGGGAGGATGGCGGGCGCCGCAAGATCACGCAATACACGCGTTACGTGACGATTATACTGTGTATTTTTCAAGGTTACCTCCTTGCCAAATCGTTTGAGAATCCGCAGGCCAATCCCTTTCTTCCGGGAATCATGGACACGATCAACCGGAGCGGGGTGGATCTCGTTCCCCAGCCCGGGCTGATGTTTCAGTTTGTCACCGTGGTGACAATGACGGCCGGGACCTTGTTTTTGATGTGGCTGGGCGACCAGATTACCGAGAGGGGTATCGGTAACGGCGTCTCGCTAATTATCACAGTCGGTATTCTTGCACAGCTGCCCGCCGGCCTCATCCAGGCGTGGCGTACTTTTGTGCCCAGCGGGGATGTTGGGGCCCAGGCGACGGTCAGTCCGGTGGTGCTCGTCCTGCTTGTGCTATTCCTTGTGTTCGTCGTAGCCGCTGTGATCGCGGTGACCCAGGCATTGCGCAAGGTGAGTATTCAATATGCCAAGCGGGTTGTGGGGCGGAAGGTCTATGGCGGGCAGACCCAGTACATGCCTCTTAAAGTGAATTATGCGGGAGTGATGCCCATTATTTTTGCCCAGGCCATCCTGCTTTTCCCATCCACCATTATTAACATGGCTTTCCCGGCGAGCCGTACCGCACAGGAAATCTCCGTCTTGCTGGCGACCGGGTGGCTCCACTACGTGCTTTTCGG
>JBGSSC010000461.1:0-4689 GCA_041737265.1 Terrimicrobiaceae bacterium
GGTGTGCTGGTCATCGCGGCCGCCACCATTTACTTCGCATCGCAGCGGTGAATGGCCCGGGATCTCTTCGATCCGTTCCTCTTCGCGCTGTGCGGAACGGACGTCCCAATGCACCGGATTCCTCGCCGCGGCGAATGAAGAACCGGCTGGTTTTGCTGGGAGCACCCGCATCGGGAAAAGGCACCCAGTCGGGTCTCATCACGGCAACTTTCGGGATTCCCTCGGTTTCTACCGGAGCCCTCATGCGCGAGGAGGGGCGGCGGGGGACCGACCTCGGCAAAGAAGCCGCCCGCTATACCACCAAAGGCGGGCTTTTTCCCGATGACCTCGCAATGCGCATCGTCTGGTCGTGGCTGGGAGGGCGGCGCCGCTTCGTGTTTGATGGTTTCCCTCGTACACTGGCACAAGCGAAGGCATTCGATGCCGGCCTCACCGAGCGTGGCCTCGCTTTGGATGCGGTTTATCTTTTGGAACTCCCCGAGGAGGCTATCCACGACCGGATACTCAGCCGGTTGACCTGCAGGCAATGTGGGGCGGTGTTCAACGAAGCTTTCCATTCGGTCTCAGTCGATACGCCGTGCCCCTCGTGCTCAGGTCCTCTGCACCGCCGCGATGATGACACCGAAGAAGCGCTGATGCTTCGCATGGCTCAATATCGCGAACAGACCGTCCCTGTCGCGGACCATTACCGCGAAGCGGGGTTGCTCATGGCGATCGACGCCACGCCCGGCCGGGATTCTGTATTCGCCCAGCTCTATAGCGATATCCGGGAGGAAAATTCATGATTCCGATCAAGCGGGGGCACGAGATCGACAAAATGCGGCGTGCAGGCGAGACAGCCGCCGAGATTTTGAATGCTCTTGTTGCTCTTGTTGCTCCCGGCCGCACCACCGGCGAGATCGATCATGCCGCTTCCCAACTCATGGCTGAGGCGGGGGTGCGCAGCGCGTTTCTCGGCTATAAAAAATTTCCAGGTCATATTTGTATCAGCATCAACGAGGAAGTCGTCCATGGCATCGGAGGGCCCCGGCGTCTCCAATATGGCGATATCGTCAAGATGGACGTGGGAATCATCCGCGACGGATGGATTGGTGACAATGCGATCACGGTCCCGGTGGGGATTGTGGACCCGGCAGTCGAGCGGCTTTGCACCGTCACGGAACAAATCCTCAACGGGGCCTTGGAACTCGCCCGCGCCGGCCGCCGCCTCGGAGACCTTTCAGCCTTTGTCGATGAGGAAGCCCGGCGCAACGGCTACAACGTGGTTCGCGAGTTTGTCGGCCACGGGGTTGGTCGCCAACTTCACGAAGAACCCCAGGTCCCCAACTTCGGCCGCCGCAACTCGGGACCTGTCCTCAAGGCAGGAATGACCCTCGCTGTTGAACCCATGATCAACATGGGGCAGGCCAAAGTCCGTATCCTCGACGACAAGTGGACTGTCGTCGCCGCCGATGGCCTCCCGTCCGCACATTTTGAACACACGGTTCTTGTAACCGACGGCACACCGGAGATATTGACATGGCCAAGAAAGACGCTATTGAAGTAGCAGGGAAAGTCGTCGAGCTACTCCCGGGCACCATGTTCCGTGTGGAACTGGCGAACGGGCACCGTGTGTTGGCGCACATTTCCGGAAAGATGAGAATGCACTTCATTCGCATCCTTCCCGGCGACCAGGTCACGGTGGAGATGTCTCCCTATGATCTCAGTAAAGGTCGCATAACATTCCGCAAGAAAAACGAAACACTAAAACCGTCCCTGGTCACATGAAAGTCCGAGCATCCGTCAAACGCATTTGTGAAAACTGCAAAATCGTCCGCCGCAAAAATGTGGTGCGCGTAGTCTGCAAGAACCCGCGTCACAAGCAAAAGCAAGGTTGAATTACCAACCACCATCCCTGAAACCTCAAAACTAAGAATCCTATGCCCCGCCTCCTTGGAGTAGAAATCCCCGGTGACAAACGCATCGAAGCCTCGCTTCCGTATATCTACGGCATCGGCCCGAGCAATACGAAGCGCGTTCTCGAAGTCGCCAATATCAACCCCGACATCCGTGCGAAGGATCTCGCTCCCGAGCAGATCAACGCCATCATCCACGCGATCAGCTCGCTCAATATCCCGATCGAAGGCGACCTTCGCCGGGAACTCCAGAGCAACCTGAAGCGGCTCCAGGCGATCAATTGCTACCGCGGCATCCGGCACCGCCGTGGCCTCCCGGTTCGCGGACAGCGCACGGGAACCAATGCCCGCACCCGCAAGGGCCCCCGGAAGACGGTTGGCGTTCAGCGCAATCCGAACGCAAAGGCAGGAAAAGTTTAACCACACACGATTATGGCAGACGAAAATACAACACCTCCCTCCGAGCCGAATCCGGCGACACCGGAGGAAAATATCCCCGCCACCGAGCCGGTGGCCGCTTCAACTGAAACCGAAGCTCCCGTAAAGAAGCCAAAAGCTCCTGCAAAAAAGAAAGTCGTGAAAGAGGTTGCCGCAGAGGGAGCGGAGCCAGCCACGGCCGAAGCTCCTGCAACTGAGGCCGTAGCCGCTGAGGCACCAGTCGCCGAAGCTCCCGCTGGCGAAGTGGTTCCAGCCGCTGAAGTTCCTGCCGGAGAGGCTGCTCCAGTCGCTGCCAAGGCCGAAAAGAAACCCCGGGTTGCCAAATCCAAAGCCACCAAAGCGAAAGAGGCAGCCGCCGCGACTCCCGCAGCTCCCATCAGCATCACCCTCGACGACACGATCGAGCCCATCAAGGTCGTTAAGGCCAAGGGAAGCAAAAACATTTCGCATGGCATTGCCCACGTTCTTGCCAGCTTCAACAACACCATTGTGAGCATCACCGACCCCCGGGGTGCCCTCCTGGGTTGGTCGAGCGCCGGAAAATGTGGATTCAAGGGCTCGCGCAAAAGTACAGCTTATGCCGCTCAGGTCGTGGCGCAGGATGCCTGCAAGCAGGCCATGGGCCACGGCGTGAAGGAAGTTGAGGTCCGCGTGAAGGGACCCGGCTCCGGCCGCGAATCCGCAGTCCGCGCGATGCAGGCCATCGGGCTGGAGATCACCACAATCCGCGACGTAACTCCCGTCCCGCACAATGGATGCCGCCCTCCGAAACAGCGCCGCGTCTGAGCTCAAATCAATCGACACTTAAGAATACTTTATCATGGCACGTTACACAGGACCACAAACCAAAGTCAGCCGCCGCTACAATACCTTCCTTGGCGGCTCACCGAAAGCTTTCGAAAAACGCCAATATCCCCCAGGCCAGCACGGCCCGAAGGGCGGACGCCGCAAAGTCTCAGACTACGCCTTGGCACTCGCTGAGAAGCAAAAGCTCCGGCACCAATACGGAGTTCTGGAGCGCCAGTTCCGCCGCTATTTTCAGCTCGCCATCTCACGGCGCGGCGTTACAGGCGAGATCCTTCTGCAACTCCTGGAAACACGCTTGGACAATGTGGTTCAACGCATGGGCTTCGCAAAGACGCTCCGTGCAGCCCGCCAGATGGTTTCCCATGGCCACGTTCATGTGAACGGCCGCCGGACCAAGGCTTCCTCCATGAATCTCAAGGCAGGGGATGAGGTTTCCGTGCGTCCGGGCGAGCGTTCTAAAAAGCTCGCTGTGAAGGCGCTCGACCAGACCTCCTCACAAACCGTGCCGGAGTGGATGCTTGTCGATACGGAAAATCTGAGCGGCAAGGTCGTCCGGATCCCGACCCGCGAAGAGATCAATCCCATCGTCAACGAGCAACTCGTCGTCGAACTTTACTCCCGCTAATCCGGCGAAAGCCGGGGCGGGGGGGGAGCCTGGGGGGCAACGGCTCTTTGTGAGAAATGGCCTGCACCCCCGCCGGATTAGATAAATTTTGCTTCGCAAAATGGGGAGGTCTGATCAGGAATTCCTCGCGTTTGCAGGCGGGAGTGATTGCCTTTCCAAGCCAACGGTTGGGACAGCAGTCCCTGATGTCCGTCGAGTCAAATTTCTTCCAATTCAGGCCTGGGAACGAAGATAATCCAACCCATTGCTTGGATGGATTCGCGGTGAGAGGGGCAACCACCTCGACAGGCTGGTGATTTCGGCCATTGACCTTAATGCCTTGAAGGAATAATGCCTTGCTGGTGAATTCTTCATCCCACTCCTATCTCCCCGGTCGCGGCTGGTTAGTCGCCGGCGGCATCCTCTGCATACTCGCTGGATTTTTCTCCATTGCGTACCCCTGCGTCAGCACTGCGGCCCTTGTCCAAGTCATCGGAATTCTAGTGCTGATTACCGGGATTTCCGGCCTCATTGGTGCCATTTTTTCGCGGGCAGTCCCACATCGTCTCCTTATGCTGGCTTCTGCCTTTCTCCGGATCGTCGTGGGTATCTATGTCCTTGCCAATCCGGTTTCGGCTGCGCTTGCTCTCACCCTCGCGTTGGCAATCTTGTTTCTGGCAGAGGGCCTCGTGGCGATCGTTGCTGCATTCAAACTCCGCAGCAACCGTGCGTGGCCACTGGTCATTCTCAACGGGGTTGCCGCACTGATCCTCGGAGGCTTGGTCCTTGCCAAATGGCCCAACGACACAACATTCGTGCTGGCTGTTCTCTTCGGAATCAATGCCATCTTCGCGGGCGTTTCATTCCTCGGACTCGGGCTCCAGGCTTCCAATCCTGCGGCTCCCCAGGCAGCCTGAACGACTCTTGCCGATCGGATCCATCGCC
>JBGSSC010000487.1:0-2543 GCA_041737265.1 Terrimicrobiaceae bacterium
CTTGCACAAAAATGGTCATCGTCAATTCGCCCGGCAACCCGACCGGCTCGGTCTACACAAGGGACGAGTTGAGGGCCATCAGTGAAGTCGCAGCCGAGGAGGACATTTTCATCCTCTCCGATGAAATCTACGAGAAGCTTGTTTATGATGATGCCGAACACGTCAGCATCGCATCGCTCACTCCGGAGGCCTACGACCTGACAATCACCGTCAATGGCTTCAGCAAGGCCTTCGCAATGACCGGCTGGAGGCTCGGATATCTCGGGGCACCCGAGGAAATCGCGAGGGCGATCGATTCGATTCAAAGTCACTCGACCTCCAACCCTTGTTCCTTTGCCCAGGCCGGCGGCCTCGCCGCCCTTACCGGCGACCAGCAATGCGTGGCCGATATGCGCGATGAGTTTGATATCCGGCGCCAATACGCCTGCGAGCGGATCGCTGCAATCCAGGGAGTCAAGGCGGTGACCCCGCTCGGCGCGTTTTATGTGCTGGCGGACATCAGCAACCTTGGCCTCAAGTCCCAGAACTTCGCCGACCGCCTTCTGAGCAAAGCCAACGTGGCCGTCGTACCGGGCATTGCCTTCGGAAACGACAAAACAATCCGTCTGAGCTACGCAACCAGCCTCGACATCATCAAGACCGGTCTCGACAGGTTGGAAGAGTTCTGCAAATCGCTCTGATTCAGGACGGCTTAGCCCCCAGGGCGAGGATGGTCTGAAAATGAGGGGCCCGCTTCTCGCGGGAGACAATGGAGGTAAGGATTCCGCCGAAACCGGCTTCGTGAAGCAATTTCCGCAGTTCGATTTCGGAGAATCCAAGCCACACATGGGCGTAAAGGTCTCTTGCCTGCTCGTAAGAATGGCTTGCAAGGTCAAGAATGAGAACCCTCCCCCCCGGACGGAGAATCCGCCAGGCCGAGGCAATGGCCCGTGCGGGTGAGGCGGCATGGTGCAGGGCCTGGCTGAACAGAGCCAGATCGACCGAACCATCTGCCAGCGGAGGATCTTCGATGTCTCCGAGACGGAACTCGAGATTGAGGAACCCGTTTTCTCTGGCGACCTCCCCGCCGAACTCGACCATCTTCGGAGAATTGTCGATCGCGATCACCTGCTTCGCCGTGCGGGCGAGAAGCTGGGAAAGGGTGCCTTCCCCTGCGCCAAGATCTGCGATGACAATGGGAGGTTGGAGCGCGATCAAACCATGCGCGAGAGCCTGCCACGAACGTCCCGGGATATAAGTGCGTCCAAACTTGCCCGCCAAACGGTCAAAGTAGGTGGCCGCCTTGTCCTTCCGCCGGGCAAGGGCAAGGGCGAGGGCAGCCGGATCATCGGACGCCTCGGCAAGCTCCCTGGCCGCCGCTTCGAGCAAAGAACCCAGAGCCGCGGGCAGCCTCCCCTTGGATGAATAAAAAATGTTCTTCCCGACCCGCCGGTCGGAAACCAGCCCCTCCCGGCGCAACAGTCCGAGGCTGGCCGAGATCCGGGACTGCCCCATACCGAGAATGTCCTGCAACTCCGCGACCGTAAGCTCCTCCCCGCTCAGAAGCAGGAGAATCCTGAGCCGGGTTGGATCCGACGCCGCACGGAATGCACGCAGAAAAGTAGCCATGGGAAAGGAGACTCGCACGGGAAACCGCGAGAAATCCAATGGATAATCCCGGCGGCGACTGGTATTTCTTTTCGCCAATGAAACGAATTGCCAAACGATGAGCGAAATCTCCGAAATCCGAACACGCATCGATGCCATCGATTCCGAGCTCCTGCACTTGCTGAATGAGCGGGCCTCACTGGCAAAAGAGATCGGCGCTCTCAAGCACCGGGAGGGACTTCCCATCTATTCGCCGGAACGGGAGGAACGCGTCCTTCGCGGTTTGCTGGGACGGAGCCCCGGCCCTCTGGGCCCGGAATCAATCCGCGCCATTTATCGCGAGATTATGTCCGCTTCTCTCGCCATTGAAAAAAATATTTGTATCGCCTGCCTTGGACCCTCGGGCTCGGCAACCCACCAGGCAGCCCGCGAGAAATTCGGTTCCAGCGTGCGTTACGCGATTTTGGGCGACGTGGTGGATGTCTTTGATCAGGTCAAGGCCGATGAGGCGGATTGCGGCGTCGTTCCGATCGAGCTGCCCGGGCAGGGTGGTGTGAGTGCGACACTCGACGCACTGGCCGAAAGCGACCTGTCAGTCTGCGCACAGATCGTGGTGGCCGGAGAACCCGGCGACGAGCAACGCACCGCATCGCGGATGCTGGTACTGGGCCGCCAGGCCAATGCACCTTCGGGCGACGATTGCACGATGCTCCTTCTGCGCATCGAGGACAAACCGGGAGCTCTGGTCTCGGCGCTTGAGCCGTTCAAGGAACATGCGATCAACCTCGACCACTTCGCAAGCCGGCCGGCTCCCAAGGGAAGCAAGGACGTCTTCTTTTTCGTGGAAGCCATGGGGCACAGCAAAGACCTGCAGGTCTCCGATGTGTTCCGCGATCTCTCGATGCGGTGCCGTGCCGTGAAAATGCTGGGCAGCTACCCCCGCCAGGGATTGGATT
>JBGSSC010000490.1:0-2937 GCA_041737265.1 Terrimicrobiaceae bacterium
CTCTCTACAAGCCGGCCATTTTTGGTGCGCTGGCAGATAAGATCCGCGTGGAGGAGAAATTTATTCCAGCAATTGAGGCGGCCCTTGGTGCCGGCTTGCAGGCGGTGATCTTCAAAGACCACGAAGCCACGCGAGCCGCCATCTCGGCTCTGGCCGAAAAGAAGCTTGGACGCGCTGCAGCAATTCCACGGGAGTGGATCACGGCATCGGAATCCACCTTCCGCACACTTCCGGAAGGGGCCATCTGCTGGGCCGCCGAACGCGTGGATGCCGAAGGAGAAGCCTCCGACCTTGCCCGCCACCTGCTCCGTCTGGTGGCAATCACCGATAACCTTGAGACCGCCTTCCGCATCAAGGCCTCACACCACGATCTTGCGCTTGCGACACTCTCAGGCGAGTTCATCGACCGGGCCGGGATCGTCCACGGCGGACAGACCGGAGAACAGGCCGGCCACTCCGCCCTCGCCCGGAAGGCACAGATCGAATCGCTGGCCCGCGATCTCGATGTAACCATTGCGAAACTCGAGGCACAGACCTCTGCCCGCGCACGGGCGGTTGAGGCCCTCGAAAACGCACAGACCCGTCTCCTCGAGTCCCGTGAGGCCGTTCAGTCCGCCCAGGTCGAGTCTGCCTCACTCGAGAATGAAAAGCACCTCTGTGACCGTCAGCTCGCCGACCTGGAAGCCAGGCGGGGGGCATTTGCCCGGGAGACAACCCAGATCGGGGATTCCTTGCGGGTCAACCAGGAAAAGCTCGCTGAGTTGGAGTCCGGGATTGCAGCCACGGTCTCCGCAATCGAATCGGCCCGCGAACGCCGCCTCGCTCTGGATCAATCCCTCCAGGGGGCCCGTGCGCGTGAGGCAGAAGCCTCCGATGCCGTCAACGAAGTGCGCGTGAATGTCGCAACCAACCGCCAACAACAGGAAAGCCTCGCACGTCAGAGGGGACCCATGACTGCACGGCTCCAGGAACTCGCTGAAATCCTCGACGCCCGGAGGCGCGATATCACCAACTACGAAAAGCGAATCGCAGATTTGGAAGCCGAAAGCGAAAATCTCCGTTCTTCGATAGCGGGGCTCGCCGAACAACAATCCACACTCGACGCATCGATCGCCGAAGCGTCTTCCGCCCGGGATGATCTTCGCTCCCAAGCGGAAGCCGTTGAGATCGCTCTCCGCGCAGCACGCGGGCAACTCGTGCACCTTCAGGAACAAAAAGGCCGCCTTGAAGTGCGCTCCGCTCAGGTCGGGATGCGGATGGAAAACCTCCGCACCCACGTCTCCCAGCGCTACAGTGCCGACCTTGAATCCTTTGAAACCGACACCTATGCGTTGCTGACAACCCTGCGGGAGCGCACCAAACGCCGTGGTGCGTCCTCCGACTCCGCCGCGGAGGACGCCACCGAGCCAACGGCTGTGGAGGCAGAAGCACCCGAGGAGCCAATGCCGGAGGAAGAAGGGATTCCATGGCAGAAGATTGAAGAGATCGTCGCTGAACTCACCGAACGCCTCGAAAGCATGGGGCCGGTTAACCTGGATGCCATCCAGGAATTCGAGGAACTCGAACAGCGCCAGCTCTTCCTCGAAAAGCAAAATGCCGATCTCGTGAACTCGAAAGTCGAGCTCCTGGAGGTGATTTCGCGTATCAACCGCACGACAAAGGAACTCTTCTCAGAGACTTTTTTAAAGATCCGCGACAACTTCCAAATCATGTTCACCGAACTCTTCGGCGGCGGGCATGCCAATCTTGTTCTAATGGACGAGAGCGATCCGCTCGAGTCGGGCATCGAAATCATTGCGAAGCCTCCCGGCAAGCAACTCAAGAGCATCAGCCTCCTATCCGGCGGCGAGCGCACCATGACGGCAGTAGCCCTTCTCTTCGGCATCTACATGGTCAAGCCAAGTCCGTTCTGCGTGCTGGACGAAATGGACGCCCCGCTCGATGAATCAAACATCAACCGGTTCATCAAAATCCTCGACCGCTTCGTGGACCAAAGCCAGTTCGTCGTGATCACCCACAACAAACGCACGATCAGCCGCGCGGAAATGCTCTACGGAGTCACCATGGAAGAACACGGCGTAAGCAAGCTGGTCAGCGTCCGCTTTTCCGAAAGCAAGGACAACGCGCAGTCGGCAAGCGTGGCCGAGGCATTCGGCAAATCCGGCGATCTCCACAGCGAGCGCACGAACAAGGAACAGATGGTCTAGTGTCCGGGAGACCGGAAGAATCGCGGTTGGAATCGCAATGAATCAGACTCGACGAACCGCGGCGCAGCGCTGTCCCTCCCATTGATTTGGTAGGGCTGGCACTCCGATGCCTGCCGTTGCTTTTAACCTGAAAACGAATTTTAGACAGGATTAACATGATTGACCTGATTGTCAGGGAGGTATTTGCAAAGGATCGATCGGAATTCTTTTTGTCTGTTGGACAGCCATTGTAAACCAATCCTGTTAATCTCGTTAATCCTGTCCAACTTCTCCAATCGCTGAATCCGGGTTTAAGCGGCACAAGTCTGCGGCATCACCTCCATCGACGCTCCGGGCGTAGGGGTGATGCCGGGCCGCTTCGTGGAATCGCTGCTCAAAATGGAAATTCAGGCGCTGCTTCCCCTGAGTTGAGGCCCCAGTCGGGGCTTAAGTTGCAGGATCTTTAATTGCACAAAACATTGCACTTTATGCAATCTTTTGTAGAGTTACTCCATGCAGCCGCTCAGGCAACTCGATCATGCTCTCCGCACGCTGGCGGACCGGGAGCACTGTGTCTTTGGGCCCTCGGACTTGGCAGCGGCGGTGCCGGGATGTGGGCAGTTGACGGTGTTGCTGTCGCGGGCGACGAAGGCGGGGCTGCTCAAGCGGGTTTGCCGGGGGATTTACCTTTATCCCTTGCCGGACTATCCGACGGGGAGTGTGCTTTTTCATGCGGCGGCCCGGCTGCGGG
>JBGSSC010000544.1:0-2065 GCA_041737265.1 Terrimicrobiaceae bacterium
AGCGAAGCGGTCGATCGAATTGCTGCGTCATTCGGGAGCGAAGCCCAGCGGAGTCGTTCTCAACGCAACACCCGTTGTTGAACAGAAGAACCTCCTTGGCGCCTCTGCCTCGGCCGTTCCTGCACCTGTTGCCGCTCCTCCTTTCCTGACCTGTGGCGGATGCGGAAAAATCTATTCATCCTTTGCAGCATTCATGACCCGCACGAAGCCGGTGTCGCAGTCCAACGGGGCCGGGCACCCTCCGCCCGGCGGCAAAATGGTGAGGGTTTGTTCCTGCGGCCGCGAGCTTTCGGCCTCGCTCGACAATTTGCGCGATGTTTCAGAAGCTGGCGAGGCCCGGCGCAGGATCTTCGGGGAGGTGCTCGCATGGCTGGAGGCCGGCGGCATGAGCTCGGCCGA
Source organism: Terrimicrobiaceae bacterium (assembly GCA_041737265.1). Taxonomy (GTDB): domain Bacteria; phylum Verrucomicrobiota; class Verrucomicrobiia; order Chthoniobacterales; family Terrimicrobiaceae; genus JBGSSC01. Next base: position 400 of record JBGSSC010000544.1, read on the forward strand.
GGCCCGCCAATATCTCCTCCTTAATCTCAAGCTCTGGAGCAATGAAGTGGCCGACGACGCCCGGTCGGAATCCTCCCAAGCCGCCGCCCAACGCTCGCGGATGATGGAAGATCTTGTCGGGCGTCTGACCAAGGCCGGATTTTCTGCCGACGAAGCCAAGTCGAAGATGAAGCACGCTCTGGAAACCTGGAAGGCCTCTTCGAACTGAGACCCGATGCGAATTGCTTATTTATTCAAGCCCGGAATTGCGGCGGTCTGCCTGGCCGCTTGGCCGGTTCACGCTCAGGAAGCACCGGTCCCGCCGGCAGCGACTGCTGGGAGTCCGACATCCTCCTCCGCATCCGGCGCGCCTTCCGCCGACTTGAACGTGCTGGACGGATTGGAATCTCTCCAGATGGTGACCGACGGGCTGGAAGCCTCGCCGCTTTTTGAAATGCCTCCGCCGCCGCTGAGCCCGATGGTTGGAGCCCAGAGGAGGGTTTCCTACCCGGACTACAGCTTCACGGGCGTGACCCCCCCGGCTTTCTCGCAAGCGGATCTTTCGGTGCGGGCCGTGGAAGAAGTCGCCCGTGATACCGCACCACCATCGTTCGATCCCCTTGCCAAGATTCCCGGCCTCCCGGACGCGACCGATCCGATCGTCGCATCCATTCTCGGTACTCCCCAGAGCCTCGCCGGCATTCCGCCGCTCAACCCGGAACGACGCGCGCTCGGCAGCCTCAATGCTCCGAATTTCCTCCGTGCCAACCGGTCGTTTCTATTCGGCGGTGGCCGCCTGCGCTACGCCATCGAACTGGATGGCAGTGCCGCCTACGGCACCAACGTCTTTGGCACGGCAAAGGACCCGAAGAGCGACATGATCTTCACTCTGCAGCCTCTCGTTTATGTGGAGGGGGGCAAATGGAACACCTTCCGGTTCCTCTGGGCACCAACCCTCGTCAAATACAGGAAGTACAAAGAGTTCGACTCGTTTAACCAGTCGTTCCTTTTCAGTTCCCGCTTCCGTGTCACCAAACTGCGGCTGGGATTGGATGCCAGCTACATCACCCAGAGCGGCCTGTTCCTGAGCAGTGTCGGTCAAGCACAACAAAAGACATTGATTGCCCGCATCTCCGCATCCTACCCGCTCGGACCCAAAACGGATCTCAGCGCCCTCCTGGAAACCGGCAACGTTTCCACCGAACCGGGAGGCACGCAATTTCAGGGCTCATTTACCGCTTCGGTGGATTACCGCTACTCCCCGAAGACCTCGTTCGGAGTCAGTGCCACCACCGGCTACCTGAAGTCGGATCAGGGCACCACAACCTACGAAACGTTTCTGATCCGGTTGCTCTACACACCAACCTCAAAAATTGTCTTCAAGGGGGATGTCGGAATTCAGTTCCGTCAGTCGCGCGGGCCCTTCGGTACGTCGAACACGATCTCCACAGCAGTTATCAATGCCCTGCTGACTTACAGGGTGACCGGCAAGTCACTCGCGTCGTTGCGGGGGTTCCGGAATGTCGATGTCGATGCGTTTTCTCCAGGAAATCTGCAGACCATCACGGGGGTTGAGGCCTCGTTCTCGACAAGGCTCTCGCCGCGTGCCGTATTTGATATCTCCCTTCTCGGCGGCTATTCCCAGAACGAAACCCTCGCAGGTGCTGAGTCAGGCGAATACAGCTTC
>JBGSSC010000554.1:0-4220 GCA_041737265.1 Terrimicrobiaceae bacterium
GGTGTCTCCGCCGCCGAACGCCGAAGCCGCGCGACAAAAACCGCCGAGTCCGTCGGCTTGGGCGAACGTCTCCGAAACCGCCCGACCCAGCTGAGCGGAGGCCAGTGCCAGCGCGTGGCAATTGCCCGGGCGCTTGTCAACAACCCCCGCATCCTTTTCGGAGACGAGCCGACCGGCAACCTCGACAGCGTGACCGGCAAGGCCATCCTTGAAATGTTCTGCGGGCTTCATGCCTCGGGCAGAACAGTCATTCTGGTAACGCACGAGCAAAGCGTGGCCGAGACCGCCCGCCGTGTGATTGAAATCCGTGACGGCAAAATCAGCCGCGAATACGCCCCATGAGTCTGTTCCTGCTGCTTGAAACCGCCCTGCGTGAGATCATGGCGCACAAGTTCCGCAGTGCGCTTTCCATGCTTGGCATCATTCTGGGCGTCAGCAGCCTCATCGCAACCATGGCACTCACTGCCGGAATCGAAAGAGGCACCCGTTCCTTCATGGAACAAATCGGCGGTCTTGAGACCGTCACTGTCGGCAACAAAGAAATCTCAGCCGATAAAATGGATTTTTGGAACCTTTCGCCCGGCCGCACGCTGATGGATGCCGTAGCGATCCGGGCCTCGGCACCGCTTGTGTCGCATATTTCGCCCGAGATGAATCACGGAGCGGCAGTCTCTTCGGGGTCGATCACCGACCGGAAGGCGATCACGGGTGTATGGCCCGATCATTTCACAGTCGCGAAGCACGAACTGGCGGTGGGACGATTGCTTGTGGATCTGGACGTTGACCGCGCGACGCGGGCGGCAGTCGTCGGAGACTCCATCGTCGGCCAATTTTTTCCGGGCAAGCGGGCTGAGGATGTTGTTGGCTCGACCCTGCTTCTCAACGGATCTCCTTTTGTAATCGTCGGAGTTTTCACTCGCTACGAGCGGGACCGCGACAAGGCCCGGCGGGAGTTGGAGGCCAGGAACAAAGGATCCAAGCCCCGGGCCGGGGTGACAAAGTGGCGTTCCGACCGCTCGGACCCGTTCCGGCGAAAAAACGAGGCGATCCTGATCCCGCTGAGCACGATGTTTTACGAGTTCAAGGCGGGTCTCTTCCCGCTTGATGCCATGGAATCGGTAAGGGTCGATACCCTCACCCTGCGTATCAGCAGCCTCGACCGTTTCCGGGAAGCCCTCGAACAGGTTCGTGCCACACTCACCGGAACCAGGCGGGGCGTTGATGACTTCGAGTTGGAGACGCGCGAGGAGTGGTTCGACCGTATGGAGTCGAGTATCGCTGCCACGCGCTTGAGCGGTGGACTCATTGCCGCGATCGCGCTGGTGGTCGGGGGGATCGGAATCACGAACATCATGCTCGCGAGCATCAGCGAGCGGGTCCGGGAAATCGGGATCCGAATGGCCGTGGGGGCGCGGGGGCGGGACATTTTTTCCCAGATTCTGGTTGAGAGTGTTTCGGTGGCCTTTATTGGCGGGCTTCTGGGGATCGTCGCCGGCTTTGGACTCATTGAGTTGCTCAAGGTGGTAGCGCCTATGGAAAATCCTCCCCTGGTGGAGCCTTCCTCGATTCTGCTCGCAGTGAGCTTCGCCGTCTCCGCCGGCATTATCTCCGGAATCTACCCCGCGTTGCGCGCTTCCCGGCTCGAGCCGATCGGTGCGCTGCGCTACGAGTAAAGCCCAGCGAGGCACTGCCTCAGACCGGGCGGGGTCTGGTTTGAATTCTGAGCTTTTTCTGCCCTACCGCATCACCTCCCATTGCCTCGCTGCCAAACTTTTCGCAGCGAAAAGTTTTTTAGAATCCTTGCGGCAGAAAGTGAGGAGACAGAGGGGATGAAAAACTTGACTCAAATGCATCAAATTCTGGAATTCAAGGATTCTAGAAGACTCACTCATCGAGAAAGCCACTCCGCAGCGGCATCGATACCAACCTTCCCGAGGATCGCGATAAGTGTGACGTACACCGCCGCGATTGCGGTCAGGGCATATCCACACAGCACAAGAAGGCCGTCGCGCTCAAGGGTGCCCAGGCAGAGGAGGATGATGGCAAGTCCCGGGATCGTGTTCGTAAGGGGAAATGGTGGCGGGATCGGGAGGCTCAACAGGATGGCGGCAAGCGCGACACAAAACCCCGCGGCCATGGTGGCTGCCTGGTTGTCCACGAGGTAGGTATGCCGGGGACGCAGGACTTTTTCCAACCGTGAGTGAAAGCCGATACCGAACCCCATCATCTTTTCCAACACAGGGAACGGGATATTGCGTTTGAGCACGATTTCCGGAAGCCATGGACCATGGCGGAGCGCGATGCGTACGCCGCAGATTGCAATGGCGGCTCCAAACGGAACCGAGAGGAACGGTACCGAGACCGGTGAGAGAAAAGGGAGGCACAGAAAAATCGCCGCCGTTTGAAGGCCGCGACCTTGCGTGTGTTCCAGAATTCTCCGGACCTCGATGGATTTGCCGTCGGCAATGCGGAGAATTTCCCGCAAATCCTCGGAGACGCGTTGGGGTCGGAGCGTGTCGCACATTCAGGCCAGTCCATAAACCACCCCGTCCGGCCCCGCAAATTTTCTCCGTGGAAGGTCTTCCGGTCCCAGCAGAAATGCTCGACGCGATCTTCCCGAACAGCAAAACTGCGCTTCTATGAAAGTTGGAGTCTTTTCCGCCATCCTCAGCAACGTTCCCCTCAAGAAAGCGCTTCAAACCATTGCCGGCCTCGGTTGCCAGACCGTGGAGTTTGGCACCGGCGCGTATCCGGGCGACGCCCACTGCAAGCCTTCCGAGCTGCTGGCCAGCAAGCCGAAACGGGAGAAATTTCTGGAGACAGTCAGTGCAAGCGGACTCGAGATCAGTTCCCTTTCCTGCCATGGAAATCCGCTGCACCCCGACAAGCGGATTGCGTCGGCGCACCACAAGGTCTTTGTCGATACGGTCAAGCTTGCATCAGAGATCGGCGTCCCCGTCGTGACAACTTTTTCAGGATGCCCCGGCGACCATGCGGGAGCCAAGTATCCGAACTGTGTCACCTGTCCGTGGCCACCCGACTTTCTTCAGATCCTTGAGTGGCAGTGGAACAAGGTGGCCATTCCCTACTGGAAGAAGCAGGCGGAGTTCGCGAAGGCGGCCGGCATCAAAATCGCTTTTGAGGCCCATCCCGGCTTCCTTGTTTACAATCCGGAGACGGTGTTGCGGATGCGCAAAGCCTGTGGCACGACGATCGGCGCGAATTTCGACCCGAGCCATTTCTTCTGGCAGGGCATCGACCCGGTTCAGGCGGTCCGGGCGCTTGCGGGTGCCATCCACCACGTACATGCCAAGGATACCGGCCTTTACCCCTGCAATGCCGATGTCAATGGATACCTCGATACCAAACACTATGCCGACGAAAAGAATCGTTCGTGGATCTTCCGCACGGTTGGTTACGGGCACGGTCCGGAGTTCTGGTGCGATTTCGTGAGCACCCTGCGGATGTGTGGTTACGACGGAGCAATCTCCATGGAGCATGAAGACAGCCTTATGACGCCCGCGGAGGGATTGCGCAAAGGGGTAGATTTCCTCAAGAGCGTCGTGATCCGCGAGCCCAAAGGGAAGGTCACCTGGGCCTGATCCCGAGAGCGGCCAGAGCCTCAGTCACCCGTTCAACGGGCAGCCCCACCACATTGCTGAACGAGCCTTCGATGGACTTGATCAGAGCGCCGAAGTCTTCCTGTGCCGCGTAAGCACCCGCCTTGTCCAGCGGATGCACGCGGGCCAGGTAGGACTCGATGCAGACTTCGGTTTCGGGATGGAATGTGACCCGTGTTGCTTCGACGAATTCGATGGTCTCATTTGACCCGGCGGGAAGGATGCACACGCCTGTGAGCACCTCGTGCGTGCGCCCGCACAATGCGCGGAGCATGCGCCGGGCGTCATCCTGATCACCGGGCTTGCCGAGGGTTTCGCACCCAAGGCAAACGATGGTATCCGCTCCGAGGACGGCCGAAGCAGGCCTTGAAAGCGCTCCATCCCGTGCCTTGAGGCGGGCATTGTGAGAGCAGAGTTGGCGGGGCGGCAGCGCCCCTGCCGGAATTTCCTCGACCGATGCGCAGAGGGTTTCGAAGACAAATCCGGCAGCTGCGAGAAGCTCCGTGCGGCGGGGTGAGGAGGACGCGAGCACCAACTGCACCGGGCGATTCATGCAGCCGGAGGGCTGGTTATTAAAATTGGTCGCTGTTTTCCGATATT
>JBGSSC010000559.1:0-13867 GCA_041737265.1 Terrimicrobiaceae bacterium
GGGTTCATTGCTCCCATTCCCCGCTCAATTCCCGCACGACTTGCACACGGGCCGTATGCGCCAAAGCACGGAAGACTTTGCGGACGGACGACCGTAATTTCATGGGCAAAAAACTATTTGTCTGTTTCCCGAAATTTACAACCTGGATTCCTTGAATTCCCGAAGGCACTGGCTACGTCGGATTAGGAAAAGTCACGAAAGATCGAGGAAATCCCTGACGAAGGCGTTGACTGGTTGTTTCCGAACTTCATCGGGGGTTCCCGCCTGCTGGACTGTTCCCCGGTCGATAATGACAACCCGGTCGGCGACTTCGAAGGCTTCATCCTGATCGTGGGTCACAAAGAGCGTCGTCAGATGGGTCCTCTCGTGAAAAGCGCGGAGCCACCGGCGGAGTTCCTTGCGAACCTTGGCATCCAGGGCTCCAAAGGGCTCATCCAGCAGGAGGACACGCGGTTCGATGGCCAGGGCTCTCGCGAAGGCGACTCGCTGACGCTGTCCGCCGGAAAGCTGCACCGGCAGGCGCTTGCCGAGTCCGCTGAGTTGGACGGCATCCAGGAGGGATTCCACCTTGTTGGAAATTTCATTTTGCGACGGACGTTTGGCTCGCGGGAGGACCCGCAGACCGAAGGCAATATTCTCAAAAATCGTGAGATGATTGAAAAGCGCATAGCTTTGAAAAACGAAACCTGCCCTTCGTTTGTAGGCACTGATTCCCGTGACATCCACTCCCTCGTAGGAAACCGCACCGGCTTCGGGAAATTCAAGCCCGGCAATAATGCGCAAAATCGTGGTTTTTCCCGAACCGCTGGGTCCAAGGAGGGCCACCAGTTCACCGGTCTGCACGACGAGATCTGCTTGTTTGACAGCAGGGAATTTTCCGAACGTCTTTGAAATTTTGTGGAGTTCGATGCTCATGATTGGGGTTCTCCGGCACGGGCCCCCGCCTCGAGCTGGCGGGCGGCGTGCCATTCCGCGATGGATTTAAGAACGAGTGTCACCAGCGCGAGGATCGCCAGCAGCGACGAAACTGCGAAAGCCGCCGAAAACTGGTATTCGTTGTAAAGAATTTCGATATGCAAAGGCATCGTGTTCGTTTTGCCGCGAATATGGCCGGACACCACGCTCACGGCCCCGAACTCCCCCATGGCCCTCGCGTTGCAAAGGATAATCCCATAGAGAAGCCCCCACTTGATTTTCGGGATGGTGACCCTCATGAAAATTTGCCACCCGTTGGCACCGAGCGTTGCCGCAGCTTCTTCTTCCGCGCTTCCCTGGGCCTGCATGAGAGGGATCAACCCGCGAGCCACATAAGGGAAGGTTACAAACGTCGTTGCCAGGACGATGCCCGGAACTGCAAAAATGATTCGGATGTCACCCGCCTGCAACCATGGCCCGAACCAACCCTGGCGGCCGAAGAGCAAAACATAGATCAAGCCTCCAATGACCGGCGAAACCCAAAGCGGCAGGTCAATAAGCGATGTCAACATTGTCTTCCCGCGAAAATTAAAACGCGTAATCGCCCAAGCAGCTGCGAGCCCAAAGATTGTGTTCAGGGGCACAGCAATTGCAGCGACAACAAGTGTCAGGCGGATCGCATCCATGGTGTAGCGATCCGTAAATGAACTGAAATAAACCGCCGCGCCCCGCTTGAATGCCTCGTGAAAAACCACCACGAGCGGCATCGCGAGGAACAAACCGAAAAAGAGTAAGACAACCACGATGAGCACGACTTTCACCGGCGTTGACTCGGCGGTCGCCCTCCTTCCCGCATGGTGCCGGGTGACCATGGAAATTGCACCCGCCATTGCTAAGCCTGCCCCCTCCGCCTGGCGTCCCATCCCTGCAGGGCATTGCTGGCAAGTACAATTAGAAACGAAGCAGCAAGCATCACGAAGCCAATCGCCGCCGCCCCGTTATAATCATAAGACTCAAGTTTCGAAATGATCATCAAAGGCGTGATCTCGGTCTTGAATGGCAGGTTGCCGGAAATAAAAACCACACTTCCGAATTCCCCGACCGCCCGCCCATACGCCAAAGTCACACCCGTCAGTAGCGATGGAAGGAGGCTGGGAAAAATGACCCGCCAGAAGGTCTGCCACCGTCCGGCACCAAGTGTCGCAGACGCTTCCTCCACCTCCACCGAAAGGTCGACCATCACCGGTTGCAGCGTTCTCACAACGAAGGGCAGCCCGATAAACGTCAGCGCGATGTACACCCCGATGAGAGTGAAGGAAATCTTGATCCCATAGGGCGAAAAAAACTGGCCGATCCATTCGTTTGGCGCGTAAAGCGCCGTCAGGGCAATTCCTGCCACCGCGGTCGGCAATGCGAACGGGAGGTCCGTGATGGCATCCAGAAGCTTGCGGCCCGGAAACTCATAGCGCACGAGTACCCATGCCGCCAAAAAACCAAACACTCCGTTGGTGAGCGCCGCCAGAAAGGAGATGCCGAAGCTGACCTTGTAGGATGCCACCACCTGCGGCGAACTGACTGCCTTCCAAAATTCCTCCCACCCCATCGTGCCGGTCTTCAGCACAAGTCCCGCAAAGGGAAGGAGCACGATGATCCCGAGGTAGATCCATGTGTAGCCCATGGTCAGCCCGAATCCGGGCAGGACATGTTTGCGTCTTCTCACCGTTTAAATGTTGGCGCCGTGGGCGCGTAAGGTGCGGCTCGCCCGGAAGATTGCCAACAAAGCGGCCAAGTGGGCGTCAACCTGGGCCCTGATATCGGTCAGTTGCGGGGTCTCGAGGATAATTTCAAAGGGCCGCGGCGACTGACCCGGCGGTGCCGACAAAACGCCATCGAAGAAGTCCTCGATGATGCCTTCCTGCGCGTTCCACCCATCGATCGGCGAAGTCCGGTTCCGCGGGAGATGAGCCTCGGCAGCCACCAACGCGGGCTCAAGGAGGTTGCGGGTGAGCACATCGCCTCCCGCGTAGCCATAAACCCCGTTGCTTGTGTCATCGGCATGCAGGGAAATGATCCCGTCAAAGCGCAAGCCCTCGAGTTGCTCCTCGATCAGAGCGACCTCGGGCTCCCTGGAACCCAGCCAGAATTCCCGGTTGAGATCCGCGCCACTGCGGCTCCAGCGGGTGTTGTCCTCATATCCGGTCGGGTTGCACACCGGATAGACGATGAGTTCCAGACCAAGAGCGATGGCAGGTTCCTCGTGCAGTCTGCGAAGGAGTTCCGCGAGAGCGATACTCCCGGCTTCCTCATCTCCATGGATGCCGCCAAATAAACCGACCCGTGCATAGGAGTCGCCACCCGGTGGACCCATAAACACAAACTTGGGAATGCGATACTCGTCGCCGCAACGCACGAAGGGCCGGAGTTCGGAGGAAAAGAGATTCCCCTCGCGCTCCGCCTGGCCGGGCACAACTTTCAGCAGGTCATCGATCCTGCGGCGTTCCCGCGGGCGGGGAGTCCATACAGCAGATGGGAATTCAAGCGTGCTCATTTGACGGCTAACGGCGCCCTCCCGGCTGGTAGATCGTGTCGAAGACCCCTCCGTCGGCGAAGTGGGTGTCTGTCGCTTTCGTCCAGCCACCGAAGACTTCATCGATCGTGAAAAGCTTCAGATCCGGGTACTGGCCGGCATATTTTTGAAGGATTTCCTTGTTGCTCGGACGGAAAAAGTGCTTGGCAGCGATCTCCTGCCCTTCCGGGCTGTAAAGAAATTCAAGGTAGGCCTGGGCAACTTCCCTGGTGCCCTTTTTGTCAACCACCTTGTCCACGACTGCAACCGTCGGCTCGGCAAGGATGCTTACCGAAGGAACGACGATTTCAAACGCATCGCCCCGCAGCTTCTTGATCAAAAGGAGCTCGTTCTCCCAGTTGATCAAAACATCCCCGATCCCCCGCTCAACGAAAGTGGTCGTGGCACCCCGGGCACCGGAATCGAGAACCGGGACATTGCGGTAAAGCGCGGTGACAAATTCCTGTGCCTTCTCCGGACTTCCGAGGGCTTCCAGAGCGTATCCCCAAGCCGCCAGATAATTCCACCGTGCGACCCCCGAAGTTTTCGGGTTGGGCGTGATCACGGCAACCCCGGGCTTCACTAAATCATCCCAATCCTTGATTTCCTTGGGGTTCCCCTTCTTCACGAGAAAAGCCAGAGTGGATTGGTAGGGCGCACTGTTCTCCGGCAACCGCTTCTGCCAGTCCGCAGGCACAAGGTCGCCATTCTTATGCAGCGCGTCCACATCCGCCGCCAGAGCCAATGTCACAACATCCGCCTCCAGCCCGTCGATCACGCTGCGCGCCTGTTTGCTGGAGCCGCCATGGGATTGGTTGATTGTGACATCCTTGCCGGTTTTGCCTTTCCAGTGCTTCGCAAAGGCCGCATTGAATTCGGTGTAAAACTCCCGCGTTGGATCATAGGAAACATTGAGGAGTTCCATGGCATGAGCGGATAGAATCGATGCCGCCACAAGTGTTGCTGATATCAGAGTTCTCATAAGTTATTTTGGTCGTTGCCTGGTGTTGGTCTGATTATTTTTCGAATTGGGTCCCCTGTTCAGAATGTCGCTCCGAATTGAATTCCAAGAATGGTGTCATTTGCGACCAGCCCCCGCCCTCCGGGGCGGACGATGTATTGCAGCGTCGGCTGCAGATACGCCCACCGGTTGATTTGGATTCTGTAGTCAAACTCCAAAACAGCCTGATAGCTGCGTGGTGTTCTTCCGCGTTGTTCATCCTGCTGTGCCGAATCGAAGCTGTACGAGCCATAGGCAAACGCGACACCGGTCTGATCGGTGTCGCGGCCCGGAATCAGCCCCTTGTAAACCAGCCCGCCCAGGACATAAAAGGACATCGCATTGTTTGCTGGAGGCGCAAAGTTAAGGGTGCTGAAGAAATACAAGCCCTGAGGATTTTGTTTGGTGGGCTGAACAGGGATTTGGGATTTCCCATCCAACGGGCCTTTGGCGGGCAGGGACTCTTCCTGCCGCGGGACTTCCCGGAACAGTTGCTGATCCGCCTGCCAGTAAAATTGAAAATTGCCATCATAGGGGACTCCATCAAAACCCGTGTCTTCAACCACCCAGTAAATGAACCCGGCGGCATATTTGCCTGGAAGCTTCGATGCGCCGATTTTGGGTGTGACTCCCAACTCGGATATGCTGTAAAGCCCGTTCAAAGAGGGATTCTTTCGATAGCCCGCAAACGACAGTCCATGATTCAGAGGATCAGTGCCGAAAGGATATCCCAGATAGAACCCGGTTTGCGCGTAGAGCCAGCTCGTGGGCTGCAATTTGAGATATCCACCCCATGTCGAAAATGACCCTCCCCATGGCAGGTTGGGGTTGATTCCTTTCGCTGTCCGGATCGATTGATTCACAAACAGCTTGGACTCCGGCTGAACCAGAAACAAATCGGTGGGCACCTGCCATCCCCCTGACAGGGTCAGAAAATTTTTGATTCCGAACACCTGCGGCGTCACGTAAGTGGCGTAGGCTTTGCGGAATCTCCATCCGGCACCTCCGGTGAAGGCACTCGGACGGAAGGTGCTGTCCGTGCCGGAATATTTATTGATGCTGTATGTTGCCTCCCGCCAACGCACATTGCCCGTCAAAATCAGGCCCTCCAGCACATCGGCCCGGGTGAGCTTTGCCACATCCACATGGGCATCGAAATTGAGTTCCTGATCAAAGCCGCCCCTTTGCTCCAGTCCCCCATCAACAATGGCAAGGAAGTTGGCCCGCCAGTTGACTTTGAAATCAATGCCCCGGTCTTCCAGACTGTCTCTCAGCCCCAGCCAGTTTCCGCTGCCATGGTCCCCGTTCCACCACTCGGAAAGCAGGGATTTGTTTGATGTGTCTTCGGCGTTGGCCGCAGTGAGGGAGACCGCAAGGAGCAGTCCCAGAATGGAGATTTTCAGAGATTTCATTGTTCTTGGTGTTTGTGAAATCCCGGTCTCCGCTTGTGCAGTTGATGGGATGATGGATTCATCAAATCCTCCAATGGTTTGGTCGGGAAATTTTCGCCTATGCGCCTTTTGTGCTTTCGAACCGTTGTCGCCGGGTTTGGCGGATTTCTGTCACCCGACCGTCATGAACAACAATTTCCACCAAGCCGAAGCGGAGATTGTTCACAGCTTTCAGAATCTCCTCGACGATCTCGGGCGAGAGGAGGCTTGCTGGTGTGTTTAGAGCTCCATTCATTGTATATCAGTTAGATAGACAATGACTGGCGACTAGTCAAGTCGGGATTCGCTCGGGGAGAAAATTAATCTATAGTCTTAAACAACTGTATTGCAGCTGTTTAGAATAAACAACTGACTCCAGAAAATAAAAATTAAAAAAATATCTAACCGGCAATTCCAACTTTCCCGATCAGAATGATCAGATTTGAAAATCCAAGGAAAGGGTTTGCGGATCTGTCAGAGGAGAAGGACTGAAAGGGATCGGAAGCCCATCGCGTTGCAATTTTTGGATGGCGACATCGACGCTCTGTTTGAGGGTGTAGGAATCGAGGATGCCGGCAATGGAGTTGCGAACATCGAGCATGAGCATGCGCAGTGCGCAATGTTCCTCATTCGGGCAGGAGCATTTTTCATAGCTGGTTTGACTGACGCAGCCAATAGGGGCCAAGGGACCGTCGATGAGGCGGATGATTTGTCCGATCGTGATCGTATCGGCAGGTTTGGCCAGGAAATAGCCCCCGTATTTCCCACGTTTGGCGTCAATGTATCCGGCCTCCCGAAGCTGCATAAAAATCTGCTCCATAAAAGCGGTTGGAATGTTCTCTTTTTCGATAATTTCAACGAGGCGGAGCATCGGGCGGCCGGTTTCCTGTGCGATCGCCAGATCAATCATCCCCCGGAGGGCATACTCACCGCGCTTGGAAAGTCTCATGGTCGCAGACCGTAAAGCTCAAGCCAGGGGATGACAAGCAGAGGTGGATGCCCTCCTCAGAGGTAGGACGCGCGGAGCATTTCCGCAGCGCTCTCGTCGAGTTGTTCGCGGCGGCGGACGGCGTCGAAGCGATCGATGAGGTCTTCGGCGCGGAGGCGTTTCTTTTCGGCACCACGGATATCGTGAAGCACGGTGCCGCGATGCATCATGATGATCCGGTCGCCGAGGTTCACGGCTTGCTGCATGGAATGGGTCACCATGAGGGTTGTCAGGGTATCGCGTCCGATCACTTCCCGCGTCAGGGCAAGGACCTGCTCGGCGCTTTTCGGATCGAGGGCCGCCGTGTGCTCGTCCAGCAGGAGCAGGCGGGGTTTCTTCCACGTCGCCATGAGGAGGGTGAGAGCCTGGCGCTGTCCGCCGGAAAGCGATCCGATGGCATTGTCGAGGCGCCCCTCCAATCCCATTTTGAGCGAGGCAATCCGGTCGCGCAGCGGTGCCATGAGGGACTTCGACAAGGCCCAGCCGAGCCCGCGGGGTTGGCCGCGGCCTGCTGCGAGGGCGAAGTTTTCGGCTATGGACATGTTGGGAGCGGTGCCGCTGAAGGGGTTCTGAAAAACGCGTCCAATGAGCTTGGCACGGCGGTGCTCGGGCCATCGGGTGACGTCGTTGCCCGACAACCGGATCGTGCCCGAATCAAGGTAAAAGGAACCGGCGACGGCGTTGAGGAGGGTGGATTTTCCAGAGCCGTTCATCCCGAGAACGACCACAAAGGCGCCTTCATCAATGGTGAGGTCAACCCCCTGCAGCGCGCGCACTTCATTCACCGTTCCGGGGTTGAAGGTTTTGCGGATGCTTTGAAGATCGAGCATGGCGTCAGGCGATGGAAGGCTTCTTGAGTTTTGCAATCAGCCCGGGCAGAACGAGCGCCGCAAAGACGAAGAGGGCGGTGATCAGCTTCAGATCGTTGGGATTGAGGCCCCAGCGGAGAGCGATGGCAACGAGGAGCCGGAACAGGATTGACCCCATGATGGCACCGATGATCGTAAGTCCCAGGCTGCGGGATCCGGTGAGCGCCTCGCCTATGATCACGCTGGCGAGTCCCCAGACCACCATGCCAATTCCCATCTGCGCGTCCGCAAAGCCCTGGTATTGGGCCAACAAGGCCCCGGAGAGGGCGACCAAACCGTTGGAGAGCGCAAGACCAAGCACGATATAGCCTTCGACGTTGGCCCCGAGAGCCCTCACCATCTGGGGGTTGTCACCCGTGGCTCTCATGGCGGTTCCAATGCTTGTCCGGAAAAAGAGGTAAAGCACAGCGCCGGCGAAGACAGCAGCCCCCAATGCCATCAGGAGGAGCGCTGCGTCCGAGGTGGCAACAGACCAGCCGAACACGTTCAGAGTTTTGGCACCCAGAAGCGCCTCACCGATTTCCTCACCGTGGCTCGCAAGCGTGCGGGCCTGCATCAACGGGACATTGCTTCGCCCCATCACGTGAAGATTGACCGAGTAAAGCGCCGTCATCACGAGGATGCCGGAGAGCAGGGCGTTGATTTGGAATTTGGTATGGAGGATGCCGGTGATGGCTCCGGCGATGGCACCCCCCAGAGCGCCTGCGGCCGTGGCCAGCAACGGATTGGATCCACCGGCGAGCAGGACGGCTGCGATGGCAGCGCCGAGGGTGATGGAACCATCGGTGGTAATGTCGGGACTCGCGAAAATCCGGAAGGAAATCATAACACCAATCGCAAGCAGGGAGAGGATGAGTCCGATGGTGAGGGCGCCGAGGAGAAGGGTCATGGTTCGGTGCCCGTTGCCCCGGGCTCTGCGACCCAAATGGCACCGCGATAAAATTCGCTCTCGCCGGCTCCTTGGATCGGCCTCTGGTCATGAAGAAGGTGAAGCAGGCTCAACAAGCTCGAGCCGTCGAAAAGAGACGACACGGAGCGGTTGAGTTCGAGATGTCCCTTTTGGAGAGGGCGGTATGGAAAGACTGCCGCGTGAAGATGGGCGTCGATCCCGTTTCCATGGCTTCGGACGTGTTCACCGAGCACTCCGGCCTTTGATGCAATGCCTGCGAGGAGCACAGTCGAATCGCGCGCAACCCGGTCTCCCGAGTACGAAATCCAGTCCCTGATCGCCGGGAAGTCCATTGGAGAGTGAGCGTCGGCAAGAACCGGGGAGCGGCTCAGGGCCGCACCCACAAGACCGGCTGTCTCCAGTAATGCGACCACGGCGACGGTTTGAGCTTTGGCGATTTCCAACATCGAGCTCATCAGTTCGGAAAGCCCCACCGCGTGTGCTGCCCGGTTTGCCTCAAACCGAACCAGCAGCGGAAATGCGCCTTCGCCCAGGATTCCATTCAGGAGATATCCGGTGGGCACGAGGTCTCCTTCCGAAACAATGAAGTCCGGCCGGCGCGCCTCATCGGTTGGTTGAAAAGATGCCGTGCCGCCAGCAGCGAGAAACTCGCCCGCTTGCGAGAGACTCCGGTCGCCGACAGGGCCGAGCCCACCAATACCGATGGCAAAGGAGGTTGCGGGAAATTCCATCGACTCGCACGTCTTGGAACATGCAAAGGGATCCCCCCCGCCAAGGAACTGAACCCGCATCGGGCCACTTTGCCCGGAATCAAAAGTCTCATAGGCCGCATGCGGCGAAGCAAAAGAAGTTGCAACGGCACGGGGGGAGAGTGTCCCGGTAAGGCCTTCGTTCTGTTTGACCAGCATCGCGAGTCCCGAGAGCTTCAGAATCGAGAGAACCGGTTGGGAGGGATTGACGATTCCAAAATCGCCCTCGATGGCGCGGAGCTGCTTGAAGGTCGCCATTAAGACGCGCAGGCCGGCTGAACTCGTATAGTCCACGCCCGCCATATCGAGACGGATCCGGTGTTCGCCAGCCCTTACCGCAGCGGAAACTGCGTCCTGAACGGTTCCACACCATCCGGCGTCAAGCCGCCCAGAAAGCCGCATGACCAACACCTCACCGCTTTTCTGAGTCCTGATTTCCATTACTTCACCACCACGTCGGCCTCCTTGATGAGACCATCCGGAATGGTCATTCCAACAGCCTGTGCATTGGGCAGGCTCACAGTGCGTACGACCTTGGGAGGAAGCAGAAAGGGGATTGAGGCGGGGGTTTCGCCGGCGATGATTCGCTCAATCATCCGGACGGTTTGCCTTCCAGCTTCGTGATAGTCACGTCCCATCGCAATGGGAGCGCCCAGAGGGACTGTCGTACTGTTCAGGCTGAAAAGAGGAACCCAGGCCTGCTTTGCTGCACGGGCGATGGCCACAAAGCCCGACGATGAAAGGTTATCGGAGATCTGCAGCACAGCATCAATCCGCCGGGAGGTCATCGAAAGGGCCGCGTCGGGGAGTTCGCCGGGACTGTTTGCCGCCACGGCTTCAAGCGTAAGGCCGCGTTCGCGACACATCGCGGCAAGGGAATCCTTGAGGTCCACCGAATTGGTTTCTGCAGGGCAAAATAAGGTGCCAAACCTCCGGTAGGAAGGATAATACTTTTCGAGCATATCCAGCATCTCGCCGGCAGGACCCAGGACGGAAACACCGGTCACATTCGACAAATGGTCGGTGGAACTTCTCCCTGCTCCGGCCGCAACGGGGTTGGCAACCAGACTGAAGACAACCGGCAGATCACGTATTTTATGGATGCAGGCTTGGAGAGTCGGCGTCGAGAGGGGCACCACGATGTCGGCCCCCTCGGTGAGAGCCGCATCGACAATGCCGGAGAGCGCGGCGATGTCGCCCTGGGCATTCCGGAGGCTGAGGGAGTAATCCTTCCCGGCCTTGAGCGGGCTTTTGCTCCATCCCTCATCCATCCCTGCCAATGTCTCTTCGGAGGGAGGAGTCTCGTTGTAAGTGATCACAGCAATCCGCCACTTTTTTCCGCCCGGGTTCGCGGAAGCCTCGCCTGCTTGAATCCCGGCACGGGGAGCCCGTTCCTTTTCCCCGCCCTGCTCGTCGATCAGAAGTGTGGCCTTCTCGCGGAGTGCATCAGGCACTTTCCAGTTGCCTTTCAATCCATCCAGGGCCTGGAGGTTGATCGCCAGAACTTCCGGCATCACATTCTGGATTTCCACCGTGGCAGGATCTTTCCCGTTGAGAATATCGCCGGCCAACCGGCCCGTGATGCGTCCGACTTCGAAATAATCGGCACCGAGATCAAAGAGTGTTCCCCGCTTCACACTCGGAGGAATCACAGTAAAAACAGGAATCCCGGCGCGCTTCGCGGCTCCAACCAGGGCGTCGATGGCTGTCATCACAGTCACATCGCCACAAACCCACAAGGCTTCAGCACCACGGGCAATCAAAGCTCCTGCAGCCTCCCCCACCCCGGCCGAACTATCGACCGTGGTCTCGAGGAGCGTCAATCCGCGTTCGGCACAAATCCCCCGTGCCAGAGAGACCTGCGCTTCGGCATTGGCCTCGGCCGCATTCCAGACCACACCCACAGTCTTCAGATCGGGATTCATGGAACGGGCAGTGTCAAACGCCTGAGCCACCGGCTGCATGGAACCAAAGCCGGCCAACCACGCCGGATGATCGCGGGGACCCGTGATCCCGACTCCGGTGACCAACGGATTGGTCACGAGGCCGAACACATGCGGAATCCGGGTGTTGCGATTGGCATTGGCAACGGCCTGCAGGGACGGCGTGCTGATTGTCAGCATCAGGTTGGGGGATGAGTTCACCATTTCGCGGGCTATGGCTTGTGAGACGGTATTGTCCCCTTCGGCATTGAAATGCCGGATTGTCAGATTATCGCCCTCTTTCCATCCCCTTTCGGCCATCCCGGAGACCATCCCCTGCCTGCCCTCCTCAAGGATGGATTGGGACGCATGCTGCAACAGGGCCACCGTGGCCGAGGCAGGACGCCCCTGTGCTGCACCCCCCTTTTGCTTGGCCCGTGAGCCGAGATCCGAAAGCAGAAGCAATCCCGCTGCCGCCCCGATCAGCACCACGCCAAGCGCCAGACGCCGGATCACCTCACGCACTCAGACCGCGACGTTTGCGGTCATCGGCGGGGACGACTTCTCGATGGGAATTCCTGAGGGAATTTTTTCCGCGAGGTCGATACCGAGGTCGCCGATCTTTGAAAGGGAGAGGCCGGTAAAGCAGGGCGTTTCTGCAGCCATGAGCTTGAAGACGTCCTCAATCGAGTAGATGCCGTTGGATCCCGAGGCCGCGAGGATGAGGTCGCGGAGAATTTCCCAGTCGTCGCGGGCCTGGCCGGGCGATGAAATGGCGCGGTTGAGGCGCTGGATTCGGCCGCGCGTATTGATCATGGATCCGCGCTTTTCGGCCCACGATGCCGAGGGAAGGATCACCTGGGCCCGGGCAGTCGTCTCATCGGGGAGAATTCCCATCGTGACGAGCGTCTCAAGTTTTTCCAGGTGCGCGGCGGGGATTCCGCACTGTGTCGCGTCCTCTCCCAGAACAAGCAGAGCCTTGATCGCTCCGCTGGCGACATCGGCAGCGATGGAGGCAAGCTCCCCGGTGGCGACGCCGAGAAGTTTGGCACCGACGGAATTCGGGTTGCCATCGTCCGAAACGAGGAAGCCATCCCCGCTCTGCGGGCGGGGCAACACATCAAACCGGTTCACACCCAGAGCGCCTGCGAGCCTGCGGACAAGGAAAAGCTCCTCGTTGGTCATCCGGGCCGAAGCGATGATTGCCGTCTTCCCCCTGGCGGCTTGAAGCCGCCGCACGGCATCCGCGATGGCATCCTGCCATTTGGGAGGCAGGGACGACCCGCGCACAACGGGGGCAGCCAGACGGTCCGGGCTGTTGACATGGTGAAAATTGAGGCGATGGCTGTCGGGCATCCAGCACGAGTTGACGAAATCGTTTTCTCTCGGGGTGATGCGATAGATGCTGTTTTCCCTGGATCCTATGAGGATGTTCGAGCCCGTGCCGCAATTCACATCGACTGACTTGGTTTCGCGTAGGAACCAGACGCGCATTTTGAAGCGGAAGTCCTTGGAAGTCAGGGCACCGACCGGGCAGATATCGACTGTGTTGAGCGAGTAATTCGAGTCGAGGCGTTTGCCGGGGTAAACGGTCAGCGTCGTGTGGCTTCCGCGGTTGACGAATCCCAGCACGTCATCCTTTGCGATCTCCTGCATGAAACGGATGCAACGCGAGCACATGATGCACCGCTCGTCGTCGAGAACGATCCTCTCGCCAATATCCACCTTCTTGGGCTTTTTGACTTTCTCGTCGAGGAATCGCGACTCCCCTTTTCCGAATTCCACGGAAAATTCCTGAAGGCGGCATTCCCCGGCCTGATCGCAGATGGGACAGTCGAGGGGATGATTGATCAGGAGGAACTCCATCACGCCGTTGCGGCACTCTTCAACCATGGGGGAGGAAGTGCGGACGGCCATGCCCTCAGAAATCTCAGTCGCACACGAAATCACCGGCCGCGGCCCCCAGTTGATCTCCGGGAACCCGTCGGCACCCATCACCGGCTTCCTGTCCGGAGTCGTCTTTGGCATGCCCAGCTCCACCAGACACATCCGGCAGTTCCCAGGAGAACTCAGCTTGGGGTGGTAACAGTAGTGCGGCACGAACTGGCCGCTTCTCATACAGGCCTCGATCAGACGGGTGCCTTTGGGGAACTTTTTCCATTCCCCGTCAACCTGGACATTCAAAAGAGGCGCTTCCTGCATAGTCATCGCAGATTATTCGTATCGGGGGACGTCGCAAGACTGGAAAATGAATCTCGGAAAGATCATCCGGAAAAGCGGCGAAAAATCCGCCGGGCGACGGGCGAGCCAGTCCGCAATCCGCGAAAGCGGGAAATAGGCCCCGGCCTCGACCTCCAACCTGGCCAGCCGGTAGGGGCCCTCATGCCTGCCCCGGAAGATTTCCACAAATTCCCAGGAAGTCTCCGGGCAACTCTCCAGTTTTCCCAGCCGCTCCAATCGGGCTTGGACTCCCAATTCCTCTCCAAGTTCGCGGCCGGCCGCCTCCGCGTAGTCCTCC
>JBGSSC010000566.1:0-2614 GCA_041737265.1 Terrimicrobiaceae bacterium
AAAAAGATACAGGGAGTGCCGATGTTCAAATTGCGCTTCTCACCAGCCGGATCAACGAACTCACCGAGCACCTCAAGACCCACAAAAAGGATCACTCCTCCCGTCGCGGTCTGCTCAAAATGGTGGCCGACCGCCGTTGCCTTCTCGATTATTTGAAGGACACGGCTTCCGACCGCTACCAAACCGTCCTCGAGAAGCTCGGCCTCCGCAAGTAGGAGGCTCGTCTGCTCATCCGCTCCGCGTGGGGCGGCCTAAACTCACCCTGGCGCGCATTCCGCCCGCCTTACCCACCATCCAAATACCATGTCTCATTCCGTTACCGCCACCATTGGCAATCTCCCCATCACCATCGAAACCGGCAAACTCGCCCGCCTCGCCGACGGCGCAGCGGTCGTTCGCTGCGGTGAAACCATCATCCTCGCCACCGCCGTCTCGGCAACTTCGATTAAAGAAGGTCAGGATTTCTTCCCGTTGACCGTCGACTACCGCGAAAAGGCTGCGGCCGTCGGCAAATTCCCGGGCGGCTACTTCAAACGTGAAGGACGTCCTTCCGAGAAGGAAATCCTCACCTGCCGCATGACCGACCGTCCTTTGCGCCCGCTTTTCCCCAAGGGCTACCTCTACGACACCCAGATCATCGGAGTGCTTCTCAGCGCCGACGGCCAGGTGGATCCCGACATTCTTTTCATGAATGCGGCAAGCGCCGCGCTCTGTGTATCGGACATCCCCTTCGCGGGTCCCGTGGGCGCTGTGCGTGTCGGACGCGTCGGAGGCCAGTTTGTCATCAACCCGACCCACGCACAGAGGGCAGACAGTGACCTGGATATCGTTTACGTCGGCAATGCGACGGATGTGATCATGATCGAAGGCGAGGCTTCCGAGTTGCCCGAGGCGGATTTTGTGGCGGCCCTGCGTTTTGCGCAGGAACACGTCTCCCAGCTTGTCGCAGCTCAGAAAGAACTTGCGGCCGCTGCCGGCAAGCCCAAGCGCGATGTCGCACTCTTCACGGTATCCGACGAATTGCTTGAAGTCGCCTATCAGGTTGCGGGAGACCGGATCGAAGCCGCTCTTTACACTCCAAGCAAGGTGGCCCGCCAAAAAGCGGTCGGGGCCCTCAAGGAGGAAGTCTCGACGGCGATCCTCGCGAAGTTCCCGGAGGCCACGAAGTTCGAAATCAGCCAGGCCTTCGACTATCTGCAGAAAAAAGCCTTCCGCATCAGCATCCTCGACAAAGGCGTGCGTTGCGACGGCCGGGACAATGCAACCATCCGCGCCCTCTCGGCAGAGGTGGGACTCCTTCCCCGGAGTCACGGCAGCGCACTCTTCCAGCGCGGCGAAACCCAGGCGCTCTGCCTCGCCACGCTGGCTCCAGCGGACGAAGCCCAGGACCTCGACGGCTACACCGGCGGAGACACCACCAAGCGGTTCATCCTTCACTACAACTTCCCTCCCTTCAGCGTTGGCGAAACCGGCCGCACGGGCGGGCTCAACCGCCGCGAAATCGGACACGGCGCACTCGCGGAGCGGAGCATTCTGGCGGTCATCCCGCCGGTAAACGAATTCCCCTACGCGATCCGCGTGAGCAGTGAAGTCATGGAATCCAACGGCTCAACCTCGATGGCCAGTGTCTGCGCGGGAGTTCTCTCCCTGATGGATGCCGGCGTGCCGATCACCCGGCCGGTCGCAGGCATTTCCTGCGGTCTCGTGACCGAGTATGTCGGCGACAAAATCAGCCGCTACTCGATGCTCACTGATATCATCGGAAGCGAAGACCACTTCGGAGACATGGACTTCAAACTTTGCGGAACCGACGTGGGGGTGACCGGCTTCCAACTCGACCTCAAGCTGCCGGGCATCTCGCTCGACTTGATGGAAGAAGCCATCTACCGCACCCGGGACGCCCGCGCGAAAGTGCTCGAAGCCATGAATGCCGCACTTGCGGAACCACGCAAGGAGATGTCCCCACATGCTCCCCGCATCGAGACCATCAAGATCAACCCCGAAAAAATCGGTCTCATCATCGGGCCCGGCGGCAAAACGATCAAAGGCATCGTTGCCGAGACCGGTGCCGAGATCAATATCGAGGACGACGGTTCGGTTCACATCTACTCCGCCAGCGGCGAAGCCCTTCAGCGTGCAAAGGATATCATCCTTGGCATGACCAAAGAAATTTCCGTGGGCGAGATGTACCAGGGCACAGTCGTCTCCATCAAGGAATTCGGCGCCTTCGTCGAAGTCCTGCCCGGCAAAGACGGTCTCTGTCACATTTCCGAACTCGCTGACTTCCGTGTGAACCGCACGGAGGATGTCGTCAAAGTCGGGGATGCTGTCTGGGTGAAATGCATCGGCGTTGATGACAAGGGGCGAGTGAAGCTCAGCCGCAAGGCCGCGATGAAAGATCGCGACGAGGCATCGACCCCCGCCTAAGTCAAGGTTCCTCCTGCGAGACCTCAGCGGCCCGGAAATTGTCCGGGCACTGCGGTCCGGCGCGAAGGATTCTTTGGTTGCGATCCTGGAGTTGGAACTGCGTTGTTACTTGAAAAATCGGAGCCGACACCCGGAGTCGGCAGGGCCACAGGCAGGAATCTGCGTGGCGGCAAAGTGGAACATTTTG
>JBGSSC010000586.1:0-2800 GCA_041737265.1 Terrimicrobiaceae bacterium
TGAGGAAGCAGCCCGGTTCAAGAAGATTCCTTGAAGATTAGAATTCGAGGCGCTGAAGATTTTTTGTCCATTGGATGGGCGCTGCAAAACAATCCCGTTCATCCTGTCCACCTTCTTCAATCTTTAATCCGGCAGCGACCAGCTTGATTAGGGATGTTGGATGTTTGATTTTGAATGTCCGACCCGATCTGCGGACAAAGCTGGTTTCTCATTGTGGGGCGCAATGGAATGTTGGGTTGAGAGCTGTTGCGCTCCTTGGCGAACCGCTCGGTGTCCCAACTCAAAAATTCAGAACTCAAAATCCATAATTATCAGAATCCCCACCCTTGTCACCGGCCCCCGCCGGATTAGGGGGTGGCAGCGGTTTCTGGCTTTGTGCCTGCGGTTTTTGGTCCGGCAGTGAGGCTGATGAGGTCGTTGGCGATGCGGACGGCCTCGTTGCGCACAGGGTCGGGAAGGGGCTCGGCATCTTCCTTGGCATCCTCTCCGGAAGTTTCTTCCGGGTCTTCGTAGATGCGTTTTTCGCTCTTGCGGTCATAGGCGACACGTTCGAGTACAGGAGTCGAAACATCGTCCAGATTGAGGCGGTAGGCGACAATATCCAGCGCGGGACCACGGCCGGAACGGTCCTTTTTCCGTGCTTCTTTCCGTTCCTTTTCCGCGGCGATCTCCGCTTTGCGGACCTTGAGATTGAGGCTCACACGGTTTTCCTCGATCCGCTGGCGGAGCCGGGCGGCATCCTCGGAAATAAAGGAAAATTCGGGATCCATCCCGACCCTCCGTTTGGACCGCTCGCGCAGTTCATCCAGGAAAAGGGAGTTGGCCGACACCGTATCAACAATCTTAACCGGCGCGACTTCGTCGTAGGCCATGGCATTCTTCAGCGAGCCCTCGCCAATTTCGGGGTTGTCCGTCAGAGATGGCAGGACAATGTCCGAGGCGACTCCCTCGAGTTGCGTGGAACCTCCTTTGACCCGATAGAACTTTTGAATTGTAAGCTTGAGAGCACCGGCATCCGCCGCCGAGAGGCTGAAGGGCATCATCAGCCTGCCGAGCTCGAGGACCGTCTGAACCGTTCCTTTGCCGAAGCTGCGCTCGTCGCCCACGATAACCGCACGACCATAGTCCTGGAGGGCTGCTGCGAAAATCTCGCTTGCCGAGGCGCTGAGCCGGTTCATGACAACCACGAGCGGGCCGTCATAGGCCACCGAAGGATTCGAATCTTTCGACACGGTAATTTTTCCATTCGAGTCCTTGGACTGAACAACCGGTCCGCCCGGAATGAAAAGGCCGGTGAGGTTGATGGCCTCATCGAGGGAACCACCGCCGTCGCGGCGGAGATCGATGACCAGCCCCTCCATACCTTCCTTTTTGAGGCGTGAGATCAGGGCTGCCACATCGGCTGTTGTGCTCTTGCTGCCGCGGCTTTCCATGTTGGCGTAAAACGAGGGGAGGGTGATCCAGCCGATGCGCGTCGGAGTGCCGGACTCATCCTTGAGTTCCAGAAGCTCGCCTTTGGCCTCCTGGTCCTTGAGTTTGACCTCATCGCGCACGATCTCAACAACCTTGCGTTCGGACGGATCGGCAGCATCAGTCGGCGCAACCAGCAGGCGGACAAGGCTGCCCTTTTTACCGCGGATTTTTTCGACGACTTTGTCGAGCTTCATATCGACAACATCCTCGAATTCGTCGGTGCCTTGAGCGACCGCGGCGATCCGGTCCCCGACTGTGAGGCGGCCATCCCGGTCCGCCGGACCCCCGGGGACGACTTCCATGACCCGCGCGTAGCCCTCGTCGGATCGGAGTACAGCACCGACTCCGACAAGAGAGAGGCGCATGGAAATCTGGAAGTTTTCCATGTCCGATGGACTCAAATATTCGGAGTGCGGGTCGTAGGCTTGCGCGAGTGCGCTCAGGAAACCCTTCACAACATCTTCGTCCTCCATCTCCCGCACATTGCGCAGAACCTGATCGTAGCGGCGTGAGACCGATTCTTCCGGGCTGCGCAGCTTGTGTTCGTTGAGGGTTTCCTTCAGAAGCTCGGCTTCGATGAGATCACGCCAGAGTTCATCTGCCTCCTTAGTATTTGCCGGCCAGGCTGCTTTCTGCCGGTTGAGGTTGACCGCGCGGTCGCCATTGAATTTTGAACCTTGCTTTACCAGTTGGAGGTTTTGGTTGATGCGGGCCTCCACGCGCTTGCGGTAGCGGGCGAAGATTTCGTGCGCAGGATCCAGGTTGCCGCCGAGGATGGCGTCATCGAGTTTTGATCCATACTTGACATTGAACTCATCGATGTCCTCCTGGGTGAAGTAGAGCTTATTGTAATCCAGGTTGGTGAGATAGGTCTCAAGGAGCTTGGCGGACACCGCATCGTCGAGCTTTTCGCGGGTGTAGTGGCCTTTTTCGAGCCACCGGGCCACAGAAACGGCGACCTGACCGGGGTCCGCGGGACCGCGCGCGTGAGTATCGGGGATGGAAATGAGGAAGGCGAGCGCTGCGAGAGCGGCAGCCAGTTTTGCGAATCGGGTTTTCATCGAAGGAGGCACGGGTGCAGAACCTCGCAGAGGCGGCATGGAAATGCAAACCGGATACTGGATACTCCGGTGTTGCGCTGCGCGCTTCGGTCTGATTTGAGTTGCTGGCATGGAAGATTTGACCACAGAGCGATGAATGGGTTCAAAGAGTTTACGGGTGGTGCCTTGGACACGAACTGCTATTTGTTTACGACACCAGGTGGGAACGTATTGTTCGACGCACCCCAAGGTGCGGATGCCGCGTTCGCGAACGAGTCCATTGAATT
>JBGSSC010000657.1:0-3912 GCA_041737265.1 Terrimicrobiaceae bacterium
GTCTGCCAAATTTCAAGATCGATGTTGGAAAACCAGAGATTTTCGCCGGTGTCATTACCATTGTCAAAAGTGCGGCCGGCAAACCAGTTGAGTGAGACCGCCAGCTCGACTTCGGTCTCGAAGTCTGTCGCGAAGAAGTAGTCGTTGGATCCGGAAAGCGCGACACTGGCGTAATCCCAGCCGGTCCCCTCGACTGTACCTCCTCCCGCACCCGGCAGGTCTCTTGTCCCTGAAAGAAGGTAAATACCGACCGTGTTGTCGAGATTCAGCGCCCCGGCTCCGGTCTCCGGGTCCAATGCCGTTGTGGTGGAAACGACCCCTCCGGGTCCCACTGCCTGACCATTATTCCACCCAACCGTCCCGGTGGCCCCGGCCATGAGAACCGATTTGATGACACGTGTGTCTGTCGCTGTCGGCACGGCGTTCAGATTGTAGAGGATGTCGTTGGCAGCAGCATCTTTGAGCAGGGCAATCCCCCCGGCAACGATGGGAGCCGAGAAACTTGTTCCATCCTGGTTCAGAAAATAGCGGTCCGTTTCGGGGGTGTCCTGAAGCAGGGCCTGAACCTCCAGGTCTTCGGAGGCATTCAACGAACCCGACTTCCCGAGATAAGCAGCCAAAGCCAGGAGTTCACCGGGGGCTGCTATGTCGACCGCGCTGCGGACACCGGTATGAGTGATACCACTCACGGGATTGAAAAAATCCACCAGACCGCTGGAACTGAAGTCGGAAGGCACGAGGAACGAGCCGCCACCCAGCGAGCCAACCGTGATTCCATTGAAGGCGGCTCCCGGTGCCGAGACGGGCGCCGGCCCGGCATTCCCCGCGCTTGTGACGAGCGCGACGGTCGGGTTTTGGGTTGCAAGACCGTCGATGGCCAGCATCTCCGGTGAGGTGGCCGGGGCATCGCCGCCTCCCCAACTGCTGTTGATCGCATCGGGTTTTACTGTGCCGTTGCCCTCGAAAAAGGAACGGTATACCGAAACAGTTGATGCAACCGAGGTCTCGAAGGATCCGACCGTCGTCGCGGAATACGATGTCGCAATCGCCCCGGACCAAAGCGCGGCGGCCGGGGCCATGCCAAGACCGACAAATTGGTAAACATCGTCTTCGGCCACGTATCCGGTTCCCGCAAGCACGTGCCCGACCATCGTGGCATGAAAGTCGATTTCGTTGAGGGCCCCGGTTCCGGTGACCGTGCGTGCGATGGCAGCAGGAAAATTGCCGGGTCTCAGGAAGGCTTCATGCCCCCCCCACACGTGGCCCGACTCAATGTTGCCAATCACCCTGTTTGCTCCGTAAAACCCTGCATTGAAGAAGGTGCTCCACCCGACAACGGGGTTCACAAAGGTCAGGGATTGGAACTCTCCGTTTTCGTAGAGACCGGAATAGATATCCGAACGCGTGTTCTGAAGAGCAGGGGGTTCCGCATGGGCCACGGCCATTGCGAATACGAACGCTGCCACGCATGCCGGAAGGAGTTTCATACCAAAAGTAACATCTATCCCGTCTCCCGGAAAAAATCCAGTGCGGCACGCAGGGTCTACGGCTTCGCAAGTCACCCGGTGTCCCGAGAATATTTTCTTGACCAATCTAATTAACGCATTAATAGTAGGACCGAATCTTTCCAAGTAGATCATCAAAACCCAAACAACCCGAAGACAAGCAATGCCATGAAAACCCGCTACGTGACCGCATCTGCCCTCTGCTTGGCCGCCATATGGGTCGCCGCGCCGGTGAACGCCCAGATCATTATCGACAGCACCCAACAGGGGTTGCTGTTGAGCGACGACTTTGAGACCTCCACCGTGGGCGATCCGCCGGCCGACCCCCCGTGGAACATCCAGAGGGATACTCCCATTGTTGGAAATTCGACGACTTTCCCGGGCATTACGCCCAATAGCGGAACGAATTTCGTGCAACTGACTTCAGGTGGTGTCGCACCAGGCGATGCGATCGGGGGAAATTTCAGCTCGACTCCCGTCGCGACCGGCAACCTCACGTTGTCTTTTGCTTTTTGGATGGTGCAGGGAACGGGCGTGGAGGGTGATTCTCGGTTCCGGGTTGACTGGTACGAAAGCAGTGCCTTGACCAATTTGGCGGGACAAATCGGATTCAATCCTATAAGTGCGGCCAGCGCGACGGGCACCGTCCAGGGCACCTCACTCACATTCAATAAGAATGAGTGGACCAACGTCACCCTCACAATCAACGCGTCTGCCCCTCCGACGGGTGCCCTCACCGTCACGGTGAACGGCATTTCCGCCACCGCAAACATGCTGAACAGCAACGATATTTTCGGGCTCCAAATCATCACCCGTTCATCCGGCGGGCCCACTGTCTACATCGACGCCATCCCCGAACCTTCCTCTATGTGCCTGCTGGCGGCGGGACTGGCGGGCGGCTTGATGCTCCCGCGCCGGCGCCGGCGTTCGGGAACAACGAATGTCCCCTCGGGGCCTCGGTCTGATCATCCGGTAATAAGGGATCAGGCTGAAGCCAGGGAAGCTCGCCGCCGAAGATGACGGCAATTTGAGATCGGGAGAACTTGGGTGGGCTGCCTTACGTGGCGTGCTGGACCCTCATGAGATCCTGAAGGTCCCTCTGTCCTCCGGGTGCCATCCTCACACCTCTGGTTAGCGCCGGAATTTCCGGTCCGCCGCCTGGAGGACGGCGGCGACAGCTTGAGCATCCGCGTCTGTCCATCCTTCATGAATCAGTAGAACAAACGTTGAGGCATCCACTGCGTCTGCATTGGGAAGCAGATAATCCGAGGGATTCACGTGCTTGGAAGAAACAGCCGACCAGGGAAGTCCGGATGTTCCGAAGACCTGGCGGTTTTTCGCCCAGATCATGCGTGAGGGAAAGATTGGATAAGATTCCAGGAAAGGTTGTCCATTCGGACTGACCGCGCGCACGAATTCCTTCTTCCCAATCGAATAGGCCGTGGTGTTGAAGCGAAGGAAGAAAAACCAATAGGAACTCAAACCATGGGAGGGATCACCGAGCAGCTCAATTCCTGCAAGACCACTGAGGCCATCGCGGAGCCGGTCTGCGATATCGCGCCGCCGCTTGACCATGGCTGGAAGCTTTTTCAGCTGGACGCGGCCAATGCAGGCATGAAGTTCATCCATATTGCAGTTCAGGGCGGCCACGGCATTGGCACCACCGCCCGAAGCCCCGCCAACACCTGCTCCCGAGCCGCCGCCCAAGGTTATCCCAAACGGTTTGCCTCGGTCCGCATGACGGCGCACTCGCCAGTACAAATTCTCGTCACGTGTGAACACCATCCCTCCCTGCCCGCCGCTGGCATGGTGCTTGCCAAACATGGTGGAGAATGCCGCCAGGTGCCCGAAAGATCCTGCCGCCCGTCCATGACACGACCCGCCCGATGCACAGGACGGACAATGGGGTTGCCCTTCAGTGCAAAAGATGCGGGCTCCGTGGGCCTGGGCGCAGTCCTCGATCACGAAGAGCCCATGCCGTTCCGCCAGTTCCATAATTGGATGCATGTTCACCGGGATGCCGGCAATATGAGCCACCAAAATCGCTTTGGTGCGTGGCGTGATACGGGCGGCGATCTGTTCAACGGAGGTATTGTGCGTTCCGGGAGCTGAGTCGGCAGGCACCGGGAGAAGATTGCAGATGGCTACCGGCATTACCCCTCCCGCGTCACTGATGGGCGGAGTGATGACTTCCGAATAGGGTTCCATCTCCAATGCGCGAAGTGCTACGTAAACCGCATTCGTCCCGCTGTTGACACCGTCGGCAAAACCTCCGCCCAAGGAATCGGCGAATTCCCGGCAATAGGCCTCCTCCTGTTCGCCGTTGTAGCCGAGAACGTCGGACCCCATTTCAATGGCCCGTTCGAAAAGCTGCATGACGGCATCACGCTCCTCCGTGCCAAAGAGG
>JBGSSC010000662.1:0-2457 GCA_041737265.1 Terrimicrobiaceae bacterium
CGAGCCGGTCACCATCGAGCCGGCCACTGCGGAGGAGGTCGGGCAAACCGTGAAGGTTATGGGAGGTGAGGATTGGCAACTTTGGATCGACGCACTCTCCGAGGCAGGCGTTCTCGCCGGGGGATTTCGCACCGTCGCGTATTCCTACATCGGACCCGAGCTGACATGGGCGATTTACACCGACGGAACCATAGGCCGCGCGAAGCTTCATCTGGAAGAAACCGCACGGGCCATCAGTGCCCGCTTCGGCGAAGGAACGGCTCTCGTCTCGGTCAACAAAGCCCTCGTCACGCAGGCAAGTTCGGCGATTCCTGTCGTTCCGCTGTATATTTCGATTCTTTACAAGATCATGAAATCGCATGGCCTTCACGAGGGCTGCATCGAACAAATCCACCGTCTCTTCTCCGACCATTACTGCACATCGGGCGGGCCCGTGCTGGATGATAAAGGCCGTGTCCGCATCGACGACTGGGAAATGCGCGAGGAGATCCAAGCCGAGGTCGTCCGCGTCTGGGAGCTGGTGACAACGGAGTCAATCGATGAGTTGACCGACTTTGCAGGCTATCAGCAGGAATTCTATCGGCTCTTCGGCTTCGGTTTGCCCGGCATTGACTACACCGCCGGAACCGATCCGGTCCGCAAAGTTCCGAGCATGATCTAATCCGGCGGGAGCCGACGCCAATGGTGGGTGTGTTGGCAAGGGGACCCGGTGAGAAACGCTCACCAGCGCCGCCGGATTAGAAGAAAATGCCGGTCCAATAGTTGCACCGGCCGGAAACATGGGTAAGTTCCGGTTCCATGAAAAAACTCATCACCTCCCTCGCTGCCATTGCCCTTGCAGGCACGGCATTCGCCCAACCCGAGATCGGCAAACCGGCACCTGAGTTCACACTCACGGACACCACCGGCAAATCGCACAGCCTCTCGGACTTCAAAGGCAAAACGGTCGTCCTTGAATGGATCAACCATGGCTGTCCGTTCGTCGTGAAACACTACTCCAGCGGCAACATGCAAAAACTGCAGACAGATGCCACGGGAAAAGGCGTCGTTTGGCTCTCGATCTGTTCTTCGGCACCCGGCAAACAGGGACACATGACCGCTGCGGACGCCGTCAAAAAATCCGAGGAAGTCGGATCCAAGGCAACCGCCTACCTGGTTGATGAAGACGGCAAGGTCGGCAAACTCTACGATGCAAAGAGCACTCCTGAGATGTATGTCATCAACAAGGATGGCGTTCTCGTCTATCACGGCGCAATCGATGACAAAAAGAGCACCGATGCTGCCGACATCGCTGGAGCGAAAAATTACGTCACCGCAGCGCTGGACGAAGTCCTTGCCGGCAAACCCGTCACCACGCCCGCCACCAAGGCCTACGGTTGCTCGGTTAAATACTAACTCCGGCGGGACCGCCGGATTGATTTTGCTTCGCAAAATTTCAAGGAGCCGCGGGAAACCGCGGCTCCTTTATTTTGACCTTGTCCCTGCTTAGGGGCGCAGGGTTCGTCAGAAATCCCGGAAGCTCATCACTCCCGCGACTGGGGCATAGACGGCATTTTCTCCGGATCTCACCAGATAAGCAACTGAGACATCCCTCTCGGAGAGGATGGGTACTTCGCCGGGCCCGGCAAAGCCGCTTGGCCGCTCGGTCACTGTGTACACGATGTCGATAATTTGGCCGGGAACGAGGCCGCTTGCGGTACGGGTGACTTCGGAAATCAGAGCTGCCGCGACCACCCGCTGCTGGCCTGGTTGCTCACCGGGCTCAACGTCCACGCGCATCACCTCGATCTTGAGACGCTCGGGGGCCGCCTTTTGCTTCGCCTCGTAGGCGGAAGGCGGCAACTCCGCGTGGACCAGCGCACACGATCCAACAACAAGAAACACGAGTTTCCGTAGGGGCGTCATCATGGGACATTTCTCTACACCACCACTCCGGCAAAAATCACGCTTTTTCCCGCTTTCCGCAGATTGACAAGTCCCCCGCACAATCCGACACTCTCCGTCGAGGCATTGCCTCGCTCAATTGGTGGCCGTAGCTCAATGGTAGAGCTCCAGATTGTGGTTCTGGCTGTTGCGGGTTCGAGTCCCGTCGGTCACCCGTGAGCGACGGGACGAGAACGAAGTTCGAACACCCATAGTAACCGCGCGAAAGTCGTGAGACAGGCGGGGCAAAAAGTTTGAAACGGGTTGGGCGGGGGTTAGGAAAGGGGTTGGCGGGTGTTGACGGTGGAGCCGTTGGCGGCGTGGGCTAGGAGGGCTTCTTCGATGAGGGGGGCTACTCGGGCGGGGGACCAGTCGGCGTAGAACTCTCGGATGCGGGTTTCGCATTCTTGGGGTGTGTGGCTCTCGAGGATGATTCGCCGGATGGGGGCGAGGGTTCCGCGGAAGGATCGCGCGAGGCTGGCGGCGGTGTCGGCGGCGATGGAGTCGTTGGCTTGTTCGGCGAGATCGACGCGG
>JBGSSC010000674.1:0-9816 GCA_041737265.1 Terrimicrobiaceae bacterium
ATAGACACACACCAACACGTTTTTTGGCATGGTCGTGACGACCTCGGCCTTATCCGTGATATGGATGATCAGGGAATTGAATTGGCCTGGCTGTTGACCTGGGAAATTCCAAGCCATCCCTTGTCTGCCGACGGCACGGCATTCGCAAGGGTGCTGAATCCGGCCCGGGTTCGAAGTGACGGAACCCATCCGGGGATTTTGCTTGAGGACTTATTGACCGCGCGTGACCGTCATCCTGGGCGGTTTGTCCTTGGATACTGCCCCGACCCCTCCCTCCCGAATGCTGCTGACCTTTTTGAAGCGGCCTGCGATATGCATGGCGTGCGGGTGTGCGGAGAGTGGAAGTTCCGACAGTTGATTGAAGATCCCCGCAGCCTCGAACTCTTTCGCGCTGCGGGCCGCCGAAAGGCACCGGTGGTGCTTCACTTGGATATTCCCTACCGGCCTGAGCGGGGCGGACGCTATGCTCCGCAATGGTATGGTGGCACAGTGGAAAATCTCGAACGGGCCATGCAAGCATGCCCGGATACAGTCTTTATCGGGCATGCTCCGGGGTTTTGGAGAGAACTTGCCTCTGACGCGCCCGATCGGGAAGAGCCATATCCCGACGGCCCTGTGCCCGGGCCCGGGAGGATCGAGGGACTCTTCGACCGGAACCCCAACCTTTACGCCGATTTGTCCGCCCGATCAGCCATCGTTGCCTTGCAGCGGGATCCGCTTCGATCGGCGGACTTTCTGACCAGACGGCACGACCGGCTGCTCTTCGCGCGGGACTATTATGGCAGCGACCTGAGTGATTTTCTTCTGACTCTGCCGCTTTCCGACGAGGTGCGTCGGAATATTTGCTGGAACAATGCAAAGCGCCTCGTTTCCGGAGCCGCCGGTTGAATCATTTATGTTCCGTTCTCCCCTCGCACCCGCCTTTTTGTTTGGTTCAACCAGTTTCGAGGAGGGCGGGAAAAAAGCCCTCGTTTTGCTCCCGGAGTCGCCGTTACTCAAAGACGCCATTCCCGACGGGCAGGATCCACTCTGGATGACGGGAACGGTTTTTCTTCCCCGTAATGATTGGGAAAATGTCATCGGATATGATCCGGGTATTTTAGTCGGACAAACCCAATTGGGGAAAGGAACAGTTTACTTTATGGGAAGCGAATTGTTCCGCCTGTTAAAAATGGCGAAGGAGGAAAACCGTCTGGATGAGGTGCAGGGATGGGTACAGATCCTCAAGAATCTGATTCGTCAGGCTGCATCAACAAAATCTCCGGGGGCATAGGGAAGTCATGCCCCGACGAAGTTCCGGAAAAATCCTGAGCCATTCCGCTTAAATACCGCTTTTTGGCCTGCGATGCGGCTCGGTTTTTCGTGCCCCTTGAGAATGGGTGGCTAAGAGCCCG
Organism: Terrimicrobiaceae bacterium; assembly: GCA_041737265.1. Taxonomy (GTDB): domain Bacteria; phylum Verrucomicrobiota; class Verrucomicrobiia; order Chthoniobacterales; family Terrimicrobiaceae; genus JBGSSC01. Next base: position 1,395 of record JBGSSC010000674.1, read on the forward strand.
CGTTTTGACCGAGAGCGAGGATCGCGTCCATGGCACGGGCAGTGTTGGTGATGAGCACTTCCGGCGCATGCTTGTAGAAGGGGACCGGCGGGATCATCTCCGCTGTCACCCAGCCCGAGTAGCCGGTCTCGCGCAGCGCGGTCACCACAGCAGGCCAGTCCATGTCTCCCGACAGGAGGTCGCAAAAACCGTCAACGGTGCCCACGTTGCGCCTGTAGTCTTTGAAGTGAACACGCTTGATCCGGGAGCCGAGGATGCGGATCCAGTGATCCGGGTATCCGGTGGCAAGCACGTTGCCAACGTCGAAATAGACCCCGACGTGCCGGCTTGCAAATTGGTCCACGAAAGAACGCATCTCCAGCGGGCTGAGAAGGAATTTGTTCCAAACATTTTCGACCGCAATGGTCACCCCGTGTTTTTCCGCCAGAGGCAATGCGGCCCGGATGAACTCTGTCGCGCGTTCGTAAGCCAGGTCATAAGGCACGATCTCCGCACCGGGGAGAAAATCGACTCCAACCGCGCCGGGCACGACAAGGATCGTGTCCACACCGAGGCCGGCGGCACACTCGATCTGCCGCTTGAGAAGGGAGGCGGCTTTTTCACGCGCGGCGGGGTCGGCACTTGCGGCGTTGGCCCCCCAGTAGAGGAACGACATGAGGCCGCTGACCTCAAGCCCGTGCTTGTTGGCAAGGGAACGGAACGCCTTGAGGTCTGCTTCCGAACTCTTGAGGTTCACAGGCCCGTCTTCGCTGAGGTCGATTTCAAAGCCGGTGAAGCCGGCTTCTTTTGCCAGGATGAATTTTTCTTCCAGCGACCAGTCGCCGTAGAAACAACAGATACCAACGGATTTTTTCATTTTGAGAGTCAGAGGTTAACCGGTTTTCCGGAGCGTGCCGAAGCGACTTCTGCGAGCACCACGCGCAGACTTTCGCTGGCTTGTGCAAGGGTGGCGATGGCGGGTGGTGTGTTGGTTTCGAGGCAGTTCACAAAGTATTGCAGCTCGTTGAAATAGCCGCCGAGTGAAGAGATGTTGCCCGCTCCTGTGGTGGAGGCACCAACTGAAGGGGCCTTGAATGGCATCGGACGCTTGGGCTTTTTGCCCAGCGTGAGGAAGAGGCCGGAGCCGCTGTCGAATTCGACCGCTCCCCCCTCAAAGACCGCTTGGAAAGCCATCTGAAACCCCCACTGCAGGGGATAATTCCATCCGCCCTCTGCCACGACCGGGATTCCCTTGTAGGTGTAGGAGGTGAAAATGTGGCTGGGACCATTTGCGTCGATTGTGGCCGACGAGGAGACTGCCTTCGGTGTGCCGAGAAGAGAGATGATAAAGTCGGTATCATGGATGTGAAGGTCGATGGCTGCTCCTCCGGACAACCCGGGGTTTATGAGCCAGCCTTCCACACTGTGCATCGGTAGTCCCGAGCGGCGTTGCAGTGACAAGCTGCGGAGGGCCCCGGCGCGACCCGAGGCAACAAAGTCCCGAAAGGCAACGTACTCGGGCCAGAAGCGGATGCATTGGCCCACCTGAGCAAAGACTTTCGCCCGCTTGGCAGCGGAGGTGATGCGTTCGGCATCGGCGAGTGTGAGGGCCAGCGGCTTTTCACAGAAGATGTGCTTTCCGGCTGCGATCGCCTCGAGCGCAGCCGGCGCATGCCTTGGTGTTGGAAGGCAGATATCGACCGCATCGGCCTCCACCGCTTTGAGTGCCGAAGCCAGGTCCCCGAAGAGCGGAGCATTCACTCCAAGTTTTGCCATGGCTGCGGCCGCGACCTTGCGGTTCGTGTCGACGACGGCCGCAACCCGAGCCTTTTTGAGCTGACTGTAAACCTGCGCGTGCATGGTCCCCATGAACCCGAACCCGACGAGAATGATTTTTTGCATAGGATATGTTAGTTGATAGAAAGCAGCTTTCCGGATTTGGCAGACTCAATTTCGGTGAGGACAACCCCAAGCGACAATGTGGCCTGCTCGCCAGTGCTGATGGTGACCGCCCCGCCCTGCTCAAGGCAAGTGACAAAGTGGGCGAGTTCATTGAAGTAGCCGTCCGTTGCTGGCACCTGCACCTTTTTTGGAGATTCGTTCTCGGTGGTCAGAGTAAGTTCCGATCGGGAGTCATAATCGAGCGCCGCGCGCTCAAATACAGCACTGAACCGCATTTGAAATCCCCATTTTGACGGATAATTCCAGGCGCCAGAGGCCGTCACCAGCCGCGATCCGTACGTGTATCGGGTTGCGATGCTGCTCCAGCCTGTCTGATCCTGAATTCCCTGGGAATTGACTGCCTCAGGCTGTCCAAGAAGATGGAGCAAAAAGTCGGTATCATGGATATGCAAATCGAGAGCGGCACCCAGACATCGTTCCGGCTGATTGACCCAGTCTCCGGTGCTGTAATTGGGGCGGCCGGTGCGGCGGTCCAAGGAAAGCGAAACCAACCGGCCGTGTTCGCAGGTGTCCACCAGGCGCTTGAGTTCCTGATACTCGGGCCAGAACCGGATGCAATGTCCGACCATGAACTGGCGTCCGGATTCCCGCGCTGCGCGGTTCATGGCCGCGGCAGCGTCCCGGGTGAGAGCAATCGGCTTTTCACAAAAGACGTGCTTGCCCGCAGCAAAGGCCTGGAGGGCGATCTCTCTGTGCAGGTCGGTGGGCAGGCAGATATCCACCGCCGTGAACTCCAGATGCCTGAGCGCCCCGGGAAAATCCCGGAAGACGGGAATATCCTCAGGCCCATCCGGCAGTTCGCCCTGCAGGTCCACAATGCCAACGACCAGGGAGTCAGGCAGCACCCGGAATACGTCCAGGTGCTTCCTCCCCATAAATCCGAAGCCGATGAGCAGGATGCGTTGCATCGCGACCCTATGTAACAATCGAAATTTGTTACGTCAAGAGCTCCGGAGAATAATCAGGATGTGAGCCCCGGCACAAAGGCCGCTGGAAGAGCCAGATGCCGCAGGGGGCCGCTAACCGCCATTTTCGCAGCTTCCGCACCCATGAGCCGGAAATCAAAGCCGGCAGAGCAAATGGAACGTTCCCGGGCGATCCGGCTGCCCATGGTCGTCACCAATCCCACACGTTCCGGGCAATCCATGCCGGCCGTTTTGATGGCTTCAAGCGCGGCGACGGCGGTATTGTCCTCCGTGGCGACCAGAAGGGTTCTGCGGCGTAGCTTGCGCAACCCGGCAAGGATCCCGGGCAGACCGGGAGAGGAATCCATGCGGACCAAAGGAGCCTTTCCAAACTCCGGCAGGGCAGCCGTCGCCAGGACCTTGGCCATTTCATCGGAAGGCGGGTAGCCCCGGAACGGAAGCAGAATGGCCATCCTGTCATAGCGCTTTTTCTTCGCATGGCCGACAACAAGGCGTGCGGCATTGTTCACATCCGCAGAAACGCATCCCAGAAATGCCAGTTTGGTGTGACGGTACAAGACCACTCCCCGGGGGATCCGTCCCTGGAATCCGGACAGGACACTGTCCGGCCACAACTCGTCCAGAATCACTCCGCCGATGCGCCCGGAGTGAACGAGCAGAAAGTCCTCTATGGTTCTTCGGAACTCAGGAAGGGAACCGGTCGAGGCCGGAGCGGTTGGGGCGGCCTGGCGAAAAAGCACGCGGTCGTGCACAAGCAACATGGCGCGATCCATGCCTCCGCAGGCATCATCTGCGCCCTGCATCACTTCACGGCTCACCTCGCTCCACCACTCAAGGCGTCGCAGAAGGCAGGCCACAGGCGCCGGTTTTTCCAGCAACCTTCGCGCATCCGAGAGGAAATAACGGCCGTTTGCAGCTCTCCAAAGACAGCCAGCTTCGCTGAGTTCGTTGAGCACGCGATAGGCGCTCACATTCGAAATTTGAAAGCTGGTCCCGAGAAAACGCGTTACCGGAAGGGGCTCGAGGAGCGGCCACCGGCCGGAACGGCACAAATTCACAAGGCTCTTTTTTAACGCGGAGACCCCGTTTCCACGGAGATCGGACTTTCGCGGAGGCATTGGGCGGGTATCGGGAAAACCGGTCGGGAAGTCAACCCGGACTCAGCGTCCGCCTTCCGCCGGATTTGGTTGGATCCTGTGACAATTCGCTGTTAGGTGGGCTCTCTCAACTATGAAATCCGTCTCTGAAAGCGAATGGGAAATCGGATGGGCCGAGGCCGACATCACCCCCGGGGAAAAACTGGACTTGCACGGGCAGTATTACTCAAGGCCGTCCGAGGGGATTCATTCCAGACTGGGTGCGACAGTTCTGGTGATCGGCACGGCAAAATCCAGTCCCAGCCTGCTTGCATCCCTGGATCTGATCGGGATACCGGGCGATTTTCTGGAAGAGTTCCGCGGACTTCTGAAGGAGCGGATTCCCGATCTGGACCCTTCCCGGGTGTTGGCCTGCGCCACCCACACTCACAGCTCCGGCGCGATCAGCGGTTGGGTTGGTGTCCGCAAGGAGGATGCTTGGCAAAAGCAGAGCCCCGGAACCATGGAACCACAGGCCTTCCGTGAATTCGTGCTTGGACGAGTTGTCGAAGCGGCGGTCCGTGCATGGGAGTCGAAAAGGCCGGGCGGTTTGGCTCCCGCAACCGACTTTGCTGTGGTGGGCCATTGCCGCAGGGCGGTTTACGCCGATGGCTCCAGCGAGATGTATGGGGATTTGGAGAGGCGGGATTTCCTTGGCATGGAGGGCGGTGAAGATTCCACTGTCCAGTTGCTCTTCACCTGCGATGCCGGAATGCAACCCACGGGCGTTGTTGTAAACGTTGCGTGTCCCTCCCAGGTGATGGAGGCAACCTATGTGATTTCTTCTGATTTCATGGGCGAGGTGAGGCGGTTGCTGAAGGAACAGTTCGGGCCCGGCTTCGGTGTGCTCTGCCAGATCTCCGCAGCAGGCTGCCAGTCTCCCCGCCATCTTCCTCTCACCCGGGATGCGGAATTCTGGTCGGAGCGGGGAGTGGAGGTCCTCGGGCGGAGAGTCTTTGATGCCGTGATGCGCGGCTCGGAACGTGTTGGCAATTCTTGGCAGCGCGCCGGTGTTCATTTTCACAGCTCCAAAGAGATTCGCCTGCCTCGCCGCCGGGTTTCCGATGCCGAATCCAAAACCGCCCGGGAAGAGCTGGATATCCTCGAGCGGGAGCTGCCTGTCGGCCCGGCCTTCGAACAGTTCCTCGCCGAGGTCAAGGCCAACGAAAATATTCCGGGAAGGCCGGGACCTTACGACAGCAAGCTGCACCACTTTGTTTTGATTCAAAACCGGAGAGCGGTTCTCCGCCGCCACGCCGATCAGGATGAGCAGCCGGACCTTGCTGTGGAATTGCAAGTATTGCGTCTGGGCGACACGGTGATGGTTACCAATCCGTTCGAACTGTTCCTCGATTTCGGACAGGCGATCCTTTCCCGCAGCCGCGCAACCCGGACGATCGTGGTGCAGTTGGCTTGCGGATACTCAGCCTACCTGCCCACCGAGGCTGCCGAAGCCCACGGAGGATACGGAGGTCTTGTCATCAACGGCCAGGTCGGGGCGGCAGGTGGCAGAATGCTGGTCGATGAATCCGCTCTGGCCATTGCAGAATCGCTGAGTTGAACAGACCTGACATTTTTCTTTTCCATTGCCATGATATGGGGCGATGGATCCAGCCATACGGCCATCCCGTGCAGACGCCGCATTTTTCGGCATTTGCTAATGAAGCGCTGGTATTCCGCAAGGCGTTCTGTGCGGCACCGACCTGTTCACCCAGCCGTGCCGCAATGCTCACCGGAATGAGTCCGCACTGTGTGAACATGTTGGGGCTCTCGCACCGCGGTTTCGGTCCGGTGGACGGATCCCGGCATTTGGCGGGGTATTTGCGGGAAAATGGCTATCACACGATTCTCGCTGGGATTCAGCATGAAACCACAGAAGATGGGATCCCCGATCTCGGCTACAACGAGCGAATCAAGAGCACGCTGAGCAACACGGATCCGGCTGCTCCGGATCCTGACACCGCACGAATCCTGGCGGAGCGTCTGCGCGGTCAATTGCCCGAAGCTCCCTTGTTTGTCTCCTTCGGGACGTTCATGCCCCACAGGAAGTTTCCCGAGCGGGCTCCTGAGGATGCCCCCGAACGCCTTACCCCGCCATTTCCGGTCTCCGACACGCCGGAGGGACGCCTCGACTTTGCATCCTTCCGGGCCGCAGTCCGGGTGGCCGATGAAGCATTTGGCTGCCTCGTGGATGCCTTGAAAGAAACGGGCCGCTGGGAGAAGGCTGTGGTCATTGCCACTACCGACCATGGGCCGGCTTTCCCGGGAATGAAATGCACTCTCCACGACACCGGCATCGGGGTCACGTTCATGATTAAACACGCCAACACCACGGGTGCCGGGACAACGGACTCGCTCGTTTCGCATGTGGACCTCTTCCCCACGCTCTGCGATCTCGCCGGGATCGACCGCCCGGGAGGGTTGCAGGGCCTTTCACTCACCCGTGTTCTGGAAAACCCTGACACGGAGGTCCGCAAGGATCTCTTTGCCGAAGTGACCTACCACGCTGCTTACCAGCCGATGCGGGCTATCCGGACTTCACGCTACAAGCTGATCCGGCACTTCGACCCCGAACGCCTCCGCCCTGTTCTCGCCAACGTGGATGAGGGCCTGGAACGCGAACGCCTCCTCGCCTCCGGCTGGGAAGATCTCGTGGGTGAACCGATCGAACTCTACGACCTCGCAGTTGATCCTTTCGAAACACGCAACCTCGTCAATGACCCGGCCTTCCATGCTGTTCGCGACGACCTGCTGTCCCGTCTGAATACCTGGATGCAGGAAACCTCGGATCCCCTTGTCTCCCTATGCCCGCGCGTTCCCGCTCCGCAAGGCGCCACGGTCAACCAACTCGCGTCACGATCCCCCTCGGATAAAATCCTCGAGTAGGCTCACGACCGGAAAGCCTTCCTTGCGTTGAGCAGCAGAAGGTCAGTCCGGGAGCAGGTGAGGGTCCATTCCGACCCTGTTCTCACGAACGCAGCTGCGCAGCCGCCGACGTGAGCCGGTGGCATCCGCTCCCTGTCACTCCCACCGCAAGCTTCGGTCTTCCCTGAAGCTTGACTGTAAACTATATCGCGATATAGTAGATCATTAAATGAATCCCATTCCATGTGCGCGATCCTGCCAATGGCCATTTTGCGAAGCAAAATTTTCTAATCCGGCGGTGAGGGCGGTTATTTCTCAACGGTACCCCTTGCCAACAGCTCCGCTCCTTGCACCGGCTACCGCCGGATTTGGATTGATGTTTCCACAAGCGAGGAGAGGGGCGTATAGATGCAGAGTGTGAAAGCAATCTTGAGCCTCACGCTGTCCGTTGTCGCTTTGGCCGGGTGTCATAAGCCCCCTGAAAAGCAGCCTGCGGAGGTTATGCCGACGGCGGAGGTGACAATTGCCGTGGTCGAGGCCAAAGCCCGGGAACTGACTGAAGATGTCGTGGGAACCGTGCGTCCCGACACAAGGGCCATGGTCGAATCGCGGGTTGCCGGGCGCATTGAGCGGGTGGATGTGGATTTGGGCGATCGAGTGGAAGCCGGGCAGGTGCTTGCAGTGATCGATGCGCGGGAAGTCAAAGCCCGTTTGGACCGCGCCACGGCCGACCGGGACCAGGCGGCCAGGGATCTTGCGCGGGTGAAGACCCTGCTCGACCGTCAGGTTTCTTCACGGCAGGAATTTGATGCGGCCGAGGCCCGTTCCCTTTCTGCTCAGGCGGCATTCAAAGAGGCGGAGGCCATGTTGGCCTACATTGAGGTCCGCGCTCCCTTTGCCGGCGTCGTCGCGCGGCGTTCGGCGAACCCCGGGGATTTCGCGCAGTCCGGCAGGACCCTCTTCGAAATCGAGAACCCCGAGAGCCTCCGATTCGAGGTGGACCTGCCCGAGGCGATCATCGCGAACGTTGCAACCGACCAGCAGGTCCAGGTCACCATCCCCTCGCTCAAACGCACGGTCACCGGAACCGTCGCCGAAATCGCTCCTGCCGCAGACTCCGCAAGCCGCACCTTTCCTGTTCGTATCAATCTTCCTGCGGTCAGCGGACTGCGCGGCGGTCAGTTCGGGAGGGCGGCGATTCCCGTCGGAGAACAGGTCAGCATGCGGGTGCCGGCGGAAGCGCTTGTTGTTCGCGGTCAGATGGAGATGGTCTTTGTGAAGGATGCCGGAGTGGTTCGCTTGAGGCTGGTCCGCAGCGGCAAGGCCATGGATGGAGAAGTGGAAATTCTGTCCGGCCTCGCGGCGGGGGAATCCATTGCGGTTGGTGGCGCAGCCTCTTTGCAGGACGGCCAGCCGGTTGTCGAGAGGCCATGACAGAGCGGCCTCCGGATGGCCTGGCGGGGCGTATTGCCGCGGCGTTCGTGGATTCCAAGCTGACGCCATTGGTTGTTGTGACGTCGGTGCTGCTTGGACTTTTCGCGGTTCTCGCGCTTC
>JBGSSC010000692.1:0-4081 GCA_041737265.1 Terrimicrobiaceae bacterium
GGGAAGCCGGCGAGTGGGAGTTTCCCGTTTTTTCGGGCACGGGCGGAAGCCGGATTGTTGTGCGAGTACCGGTGGATATCAGCGAATTTGTCATCGAGAAGCTCCCTGAGTCGGTGAAACCCGCGGAGTAAATTCATCGAAGCGTGTTCAGCAAAGACAATCTGAAAACCGCGTTCCGGCAGGCGGGCCTGGCGAGGGGCGACTTGGTTCTTGTGCATAGCGCCCTGAGGGAGCTTGGCCCCGTCGAAGGGGGGGGCGATACGGTAATCGATGTGCTTCTCGAGATTCTCGGGCCGGAAGGAACACTGGCCCTGCCGACTCACACTTTCAGGGTGGTGACCGCCGCACAGCCAGTGTTTCATCAGCTTTTAACCCCCTCCAGCGTCGGTGCGCTATCCAACGTGTTCCGCGTTCGGCCTGGTGTGACACGCGGACTTCATCCCACCCACAGCGTCGCCGCGATAGGGCCGCTGGCACAGAAACTCCTGGAGGGGCATGAAAAAGCACTCACTCCCTGTTCGGCAGACAGCCCCTACTGGCGCCTGAGCGAGTGGGGAGGCAAAATCCTGATTATCGGTGCCGGCCTGAACTGCTGCACCTTGTTCCACGCCTGCGAGGAGCTCGCCGGTATGAAGCAGGTTTACGATCCGCAGGAACTACGGCTTTTCAGCATCACGGCAGAAAATGCCGTTATTCCGGTATCCTCCCGCCGGCATGTCATAAACACCTGGGATCAATATCCCCTGTTGGAGCCCGACCTGATCTCAATCGGGGCTCTGAGCGTAACGCATCTTGGCCCCTGCGCCCTCCGGTTGCTCGACGCCCGCGCCGCCGCCGACTGGTTGCTTCCACGCCTTGAGAGCGATCCCGGACTGATCCTTCCCACCCCGACGAAGCAAACTTTATGAATCCAAAATCGCATCCTAATCCGTTGGAAAATCATCCGTTTTTCGAGCCTTGGCAGGACCCTGAGTCCGGAGTCGTCAGCTATATTCTGACCCAACGCGTGGCTCCGTTGCAGCAGTCGTTTTATTTCACAAATGCAAGTGTTTCCCAGGATGAGAAGTGGCTTTGGTTTTACGCCGGCTTTCCGCCGAACCAGACCCCGACACTCGGCTGTGTCTCGCTGAATCCGGAAAATCCCGTGATCAAACACTTCCCGCAGGCGGGATTCACGAGCGGATCTCCCATGGTGGCTCCCGAGGGTGATTCCGCCTATTTCTGTATGGGGGCGGCTGTTTACAAACTCAGCTTGGATGGGAAAGTGGAGGTCATTTGCTCTCTGACCAAAGACCAGATCGGGCGCCGGCATTTCTCACGTATTGTCACGCATCTCACGATGTCCTCGGACGGAAAATATTTCCTGCTGGATGGCGACTTGGGGAATCATTGGTGGATCGGGATCGGAGATATCAAAACCGGTAAGGTGACGGTCCTGAGGACCTTTGCCAACCACCACGACCATGCGCAGTTCTCGCCTGTGGATCCGGATCTGTTTCTGATCGCCCAGGACCATTGGCGAGACAAAATCACCGGCCAGGGCTTTCCACTCAATCACCGGCTCTGGCTCATGAATGTCCAGCAAACCCGATTTGAGGCGGTCAGCACAAAAAATTGGTATGCCCACAATTCCGATTGCACCCACGAGTGGTGGGCGAAGGATGGGATGCTCTGTTGGGTGGACTATCAAAAGGGTGCCTTTGAGGCTGATCCCCGCACCTTGGAGACGACTCATGTCTGGAATCGCCCGATGTGCCACGCGCATTGCTCTGCGGACAGGCGCTACTGGTGCGCCGACGAGAACCCGTATAAATGGGCGACAGAACCTGTCCAGATCCTCTTTTATGATCGCTTGGAGAAAAAAGAAAAACACATCGTCACCGCGATGCCTCAACCCAAAGTCCCTCAGAACCTTTATCGTCTGGATCCTCCCTATTGTTCCCGGGACACGAGCCATCTCGATCCGCACCCGCATTTTTCTCCGAAAAACACCTGGATCACCTACACGACGATGGTCCGGGGAGAGGTGGACGTCGCGCTCTGTCCTTGTGATCCCTTGAAATAACCTGATCCGATCAAATCCGGAAATTCCCGCATCCTTTTGGAAATTTCCCAAATGAGGGTTGACGAACGATAATTTATTAATATTATCAAATAAATTAAGACGTGTAGTAGAAAAAAGGACTTCCCGGCCACGGAGAATGTCTCGCAGGCCTTGGTTTCGTTTATCCGTTCCGAAGTCCCGGGGATCGTGACCGAAGTTGAATTCCAACCCTGAGATTCCCCCAACATGACTGAAATTTCCGCTCATCTGCCTTCTCTGATTGTCGATCCGAATACGATTCTCGGTCCCATGAAACCCGTCAACGGGGTTAATAACGGCCCGTTCTGCCTGGATGGCATCTTTGACTTTTCTCCGGAATTTGCGGCAGCCGCCTTCGCGGATGTGCGGACTCACGACCCGAATTATCCATGCCGGAATGTCTGCGATATCAATGCGGTTTTTCCGCGTCAAGATGCCGATCCTGACGATCCTTCCAGCTACGATTTCACACGTACAGACCATTATCTGAAGACAATCCGGGATGCCGGATGCACTGTCACCTACCGCCTGGGCTACACGATCGATCATCATCCCATTAAGCGCTACTCCCACCCGCCCAGGGATTTTCACCACTGGGCGCGGGTCTGCCTGGGAATCGCCCGGCACTATAACGAGGGATGGGCGGACGGGTTTCAGAACTGGGTGGCGCGCTGGGAGATCTGGAACGAGCCTGACAACGCTCCGGGTCCCGACTCGCCCTGCTGGACCGGCGCTTTCAGCGATTTCCTCCGCCTCTACGAAGTGACCGCGAAGGTGCTCAAATCACACAATCCGGCATGGATGGTGGGCGGGCCGGCTGCCGCGGGTCCCGGTGGTGTTTTCGGATCGCCGGTGCTGGATGAATTTCTTGAGCACTGCGCCCGGACAGGAGCCCCGTTGGACTTCTATTCCTGGCACAGCTACGAAAGTCGCACGCCGGAGATCCTGCGGTTCGCCCGCCAGGTGCAAGAGTCTCTCAACAAGTTCGGGTTTCAATCCGTGGAAAATATTCTTAACGAATGGCGTTATGGACCCAACGAAGAGTGGGACGTGCTATTTCGTCGAAGGGATCTGCTGCGGAGATCGACCAAGGCTCAAGAAATGAACGGTCCCGCAGCGGCGTCGTATGCCGCTGCAGTAATGTTGGGCATGCAGGATGGCCCGGTTGCGCTCGCGAATTACTACACCGCTGACAACATGCCCTATTTCGGAATATTTGATGCCTATGGAGCTCCGCTGCTGCCGTATCGGGCATTCCTCTGTTTCGCGGCACTGGCAAAATGCCGGACTCAGGTGGAAGTTTATCGGCAGATTGTTCCCGACACGATCTATGCGGTTGCGGCGCGAACGGATGATGGGGAGATCCGGCTCATGGTGGTGAACGACTCGCCGAGGCCTGCAAACGTGCGGATCATGCTGAAAAATCATCCTGAGGGGTGGGACATGACACATTCAAATTTCTGGGCTGAACTTTCCGGGGAAATCCTCACCCTGCCCGCGCACGCGTTCGCATGCTTGGGAAACAAGTCCTGAGGAGGCCGACCCCGGCAAAAATGCTCGATCCAAGTCGCACTTAATACACGGCCAAACCGGAATGCTCTCATCAGCCAGAACCACGGACAAGCGATTGGACACCAGGAATTGGATCCATCTTGAGTGGTTATTAAAACATGAAGCCTGGTCCGGTCTGCGGTGGACATTTGAATCTACTCTGCCCGGAAAATGTCCATGGAGTCGGAAAACTTTTGGAACGAATTGCCATTCAGGAGGAAGAAGTGTCTCGCTGGCTTGCTGAGCGGGAGTGGAGTGACTCCGAGGAATATCTTGAGAGCCGGTTTGGAGCGTTGCGGCGCGTGCCAAGCGTAACGGGCATGTGCCCAAAAATTGACTTGGAAGGTGATCACACTTCTTCCGTGGATTGAAAGAATTAGAGAAATATGACCGCTACTTATGAATAAAATCAAAAGACAGGTCGTCGTATTCGGTGCGACGGGAGAA
>JBGSSC010000752.1:0-1755 GCA_041737265.1 Terrimicrobiaceae bacterium
GTGTTGAATGTGGCCTTGCCTGCATCGTCCGGCAGACGGCAAATACTCACGGTGACCGGGATGTTGCGACTGATCGCCATTTGGCGGGCTCCATCAAGGGTATCCCTGACTATTGCGCCTCCCCGGGAGAGATTGGAAGAGCGAAGGGTGTTCGATATGGCCGGAGTGGCGAAGACAGCGAGGAGAAGCAGGATGGCGGCCACAATCAAAATTTCGATCAGGCTGAAGCCGCTTCGCACCGGGCTTGAGCCTCGTTCTGCGGTTGCTGGAACGAATTGCGGCATATCAAATCAAAGGTTGGGGTTTGCGGGTTGAAGGGGAATCTCGGTTTGGAACACCCGCACTTCAACCGGAGGCGACATTCCCACAAAATGGTCTTCCAGCCGCTGCACGTCGTCGTCGAAGGCGTCCGGGTCTGTGAAGAGATTTTCGGGGAGCGCTCCCGCCGAGGCGCCCAGATGTTCCGCTGAGGACTCATCAATCACCGCCATCACCACCTTCAGCGCTGCAGGCAGCTTGTGATGGGAAGCCTCGGAAGTGCCGTCCCGGCTGTTCCAGAGGAAATCTCCGGCCTCTCCTCCCGCAGCCACCGGCAGGATGGCGAGAGCCACCACATTGTCTGCAAGCAGGTGACGGTTGCGCCCGGTGAGAATGTCCCCTCTGAACCAGTCGAAGCCATCGAAATCCTCGGCGGAAATCAAGACATCACTCTCTGTCTTAACCGTGTGTTCATAAACCTTCATGTTCTCTCTGGGTGCCTGGTATTGAAAGAGACGGTAGCGATTTTTCCGGGGCACCTTGTCGTCGAGCACCCCCGGACGCAGCGGATCATCGCCAAACTCCAGATAGTAACCCAGGCTGTTCAACAACAGGTTGGATGATTGAAGCTCTACTCCATCGGCCATTCCCAGTGGTGCCTGAAAGAAGACCGCATGCGATGCGTTGGTCCCATTCCCCCCAATGCCAAGCTGATCCCGCCTTCCGCACACAAAATGCAGGTGCGATTTGAGTTTGTACGCCTGTGGAGCTGCCGGGTCGTCGTAGCCGTAATACGAATTCAACACCGCCTGCCGCAGGCCCCGGCCAAGAGCATCGAATGCCGCCCGGCCGGATTCCAGGGCATCCACCTTCGTCGTGGTTTGGCGATACGTCCGGCTTGTGATGTTCAACAGACCAAAGACCGCAAACAGGATCATCGAAAGGATCCCCACCGAAACCATCACTTCAAGCAATGTGAAGCCCGTATCAGCGGTGCGGCCGCCGGCCGAGGGGGCACGAGGTGTCCGCATGGAAGTCAGGACGGTTGCTCAAAAATCACGTAGCCGAAAGTTCGGGAAGGCCCACCCGCGGCCTTCGAAAGCGAAATCGACACCCGCCTCAGACTTTCACTCTCCGAGGGACCAATCGATATGTCCGCCCGGTAGACCGCCTCGTGCTCCGCAACCTCCCCGCCCAGCCCGTCAAAAAAACGTGTCTCCTCGCGAAGTTCCGAAAACCCGCGGCGGCCCAACTCCGCAGCCAATCCCTCCGCAAGATGCGTCACCGCCGCCGTGTCCGCCGAGTCGCGAACCGACATCATTGCGGTCGGAAGAACTCCCAGTAGCGCCGTGAGCACAAAGGTGAACATTCCCAAAGCCAGCACCACCTCGCAGAGACTGAACCCCCGGACAGACAGGCAGCGCGTCTTTGTGAACTCCGGGATCATAGGTGCATACTGTACTGATCTACTAAATCCGGTCAAATAAAAAGGCAGGC
>JBGSSC010000780.1:0-2768 GCA_041737265.1 Terrimicrobiaceae bacterium
GCACCGGCTCCCGCCGGATTAGGGCTGAAGTCGCCCGATCTGCCAACTGCCGGCGGGCTGGCGCGAATAGAGGAACCGGTCGTGGAGCCGGTTTGCCCCACCCTGCCAGAACTCGACCTCCTCGGGCACAATCCGGATTCCGCCCCAGAAGTCAGGGAGGGGAACGTGTCCGTCCCGGAATTTTTCCATCATCTCATGGAATTTCATCTCCAGAAGTTTGCGCGACGAGATCACGCGACTTTGATCGGAGACCCAGGCCCCGACGCGGCTGCCGACCGGGCGGCTCATAAAATAGGCCAGGGATTCGGCACTGGAGATGCGTTCGGCACGGCCTGAGATCGAAACCTGGCGCTCCAGGGGGAGCCACAGAAAATGCAGGGCCGCGTGGGGGTTTTCGGCGATCTGCAAACACTTTCGGCTTCCGAAGTTGGTAAAAAAAACGAAACCGCGCTCGTCGTAGGCTTTTAGCAGAACGGCTCGGGCGTTGACCCGGCCTTTCGCATCGGCTGTCGCAAGGGTCATGGCGTTGGGCTCAAGCAGGCCGGCTTCCCGGGCTTGATCAAACCACAGGCGGAATTGGGCGATCGGGTCGGGGTGAAGGTCCCCGTCATCCAGCCCGCGGGTTGTGTATTCCCTGCGAAGGGCCGCGACACGGGTGTCAAATACGCCGTCGATCGAGTCGTCCGCAGATTCCAAGATTACGGCGAGACTGCGGGTGTTGGCTCCACAGCCGGGGGAGGCGTTGCTGCCGGTTCGGCAGGAGGAGGCTCCACTATCGCGATCTGCTGGAGATAGGAACCAGCCGCTTGGGCGGGTAGCGATCGGGGATATTGAGAAGCCAGATTCTGGAAAGCAGTTCTTGCGGCGGGCAGGTTGCCCGAGTCGAGCAGCACCGAGCCTTCGAGGAACAGTGCCAGAGGGGCAGTGAAACTGTCTCCGCCTGCAGCAAGGGCCCTCAACTGCTCGAGTCCGCGCTTTTCATCACCGGCAGCAAGCGAGTTCTGCGCGATGCCCAGGCGGGCCACTCCCACCAGAGGGTGATCCCCGAATCCGTCGAGAAACACCTGATAGGCCTGTGAAGACGCCTCCGGACCCCCGGTCTCCCGCAGCGCGCCCGCCAATAAAATCTGAGCGGAGCCCGCAGCCGGTGTCCCACCAAATTTTTCGACAACTGCCCGCCAGGCCTCGGGGCTGGCTGCCAGAGCGAGGGCTTGTTGGGATTCCAGGCGTAAGGAGTGCCGGTGGATCACCCAACCGGTAATGCCGAGAACCGCGACCACGAGTGCTGCGGCCGCAGCCAGGATTTTTGCCTTGTGCTGCTGCCAAAAAAGCTCGGCACCGAGCGCTTCGTCGGTGAAAATCCGCTCGTCGGCGGTGGGATTTGGTTCGTTGTCCGCCACGGAATTTATCCCCCGACCTCTGTGCGCGCCTCTTCAGCGAGCGGAGTGCTCAAATAGCGTTCGCCGGTCGAGCATGCCACCGTCACGATGAGCTTCCCTGCATTTTCCGGACGCTTGGCCACCTGGATCGCGGCCCAGACATTGGCTCCGGAACTGATCCCACCGAGAATCCCCTCTTCCTTGGCGAGGCGGCGGGCCATCGCAAAGGCGTCATCATTGGAAACCTGAATCCCCTCGGTGATCTGATCCTCGCCATTGGCGCCCTTGAGGTGAAGATTGTTCGGAACAAAGCCAGCGCCGGTGCCTTGGATCTTGTGCGGGCCGGGCTTGACCGGTTGTCCTGTGAGTGTCTGGCTGATGACCGGAGAATCTTTCGGTTCGACGGCGATGGCCTGAAAGGATGCTTTCCTGGGGCGGATGGCCTCCAGGCAACCGGTGATCGTGCCCCCGGTGCCGACAGCCGCGACAAGGATATCCACAGCCCCATCGGTGTCTTCCCAGATTTCCTCCGCCGTCGTGCGGGCATGAACGGCTGGGTTGGCGGGATTGTTGAACTGCTGGGGCATCCATGCATTGGGTGTCTCGGTGACAATCTGCTCTGCCCGCGCTATGGCCCCTTTCATTCCCTCGGCACCCGGAGTGAGCACCAGCTTCGCACCGAGCATCGCCAGCAGGGTGCGGCGTTCGACGCTCATTGTTTCCGGCATGGTGAGGATAAGCCGGTAGCCTTTGGCCGCCGCAACGAAGGCAAGAGCGATCCCCGTGTTACCACTTGTGGGCTCGACGATCACCGTGTCCTTTTTGAGGATCCCGGAGGCTTCGGCATCCTCGATCATCGCCATGCCGATACGGTCTTTCACGCTGCCGAGCGGGTTGAAAAATTCGCACTTGAGAGCAATCGTGGAGTGCAGACCTTCGGTGACTTTGTTGAGTTTGACCAAGGGCGTGCGGCCCACGGTCTCGACGATGTTGGAATAGATTTTACCCATGTTTTCTTGCGGTTTGGTCAAGGAAACGGAGACTAGACCAAGAACCTCTCTCCCCGCAAACGGATTATGAAAACTCCTCTCAATGAAATCCGGATCACCGAAGAACTCGCAGGGTGCACTCCCTGGTGGATGGACGGGGATTCGATCAAATCCGGCTTTCAATTCTCCGGATTCCCCCAGGCGCTCGCATTTGTGAACCGGTGCGCGGCGCTGGCAGAGGCCGCCAATCACCACCCGGACATCGACATCCGCTGGAACAAAGTCTTCTTCACGCTCACGACGCACAGCTCCGGAGGCCTGACCCTCCACGACTTTGAACTCGCCAAATCAATCACCCTTGCGTCAGCAGAAATGGGTGGAGTCGTCGTGCCGCGGGGAT
>JBGSSC010000001.1:0-5952 GCA_041737265.1 Terrimicrobiaceae bacterium
GGCATCGGTCGGGTGAGGGCAAGGAGTCCCGGAGAGAAATAGCAGCCCGCGCCGCCGGATTAGAAAAATTTTGCTTCGCAAAATGAGGCAGAACAAAGACCAGGCCACAGTCTCCATGGATGCATGGCGGCATCAGCTCCATAATTTTATCCTCTGCATCCCTTTGCTTCCTTCCCCTCCCTTGCGTGAGGCACTGCATTGGTTCCGGAAGTCTTGCTCCTTTTGCGCAGGATTTAAATCGAAAGGGACTAATCTTAATTGATTCCCTCACCGCAGCGACCGAAGCCCGGATTACAATTAAGATCTCGAGCAAGAGTGGCCACCTGCCTCACCCGCTTTTTATCACATCCGGATGCAGGACGAGCAACCGCCGCGCTTGCACGGGGTGGCATCTGCAGCCAATAATCCGGAATGGATATTCAGCCCGCGAGCGATCTGCTTGCCGTGAGACGCGGCAAACTCGAAGCCCTTGCCGCCCTCAACGAGGTGCCTTTCGGAGGCCGTTTTGATGTGCCGGGATCGGTCGAGCAGGTCCGTGCAGCCTTTACCGAGGCCTCGCCGATCCGCGTGGCGGGCCGGATCACCGCCCACCGCGACATGGGAAAGAGCCACTTCCTCGATCTCTCCGATTTTACCGGCCGGATCCAGATTTTCGTCCACGGCAAGGAAGTCGGTGAGGAACGCATGGCAGTCTTCAAGAATCTGGATATCGGCGACTGGATCGGCGTCTCCGGCGAATTTTTCACAACGAAGTCGGGCGAAGAAAGCATCCGGGCGAGGGAATTCATGGTCCTTTCCAAATCCCTGAGACCACTGCCCGAGAAATGGCACGGTGTTCAGGATGCCGAAACGAAATACCGTCAGCGCTACCTCGATCTCCTCGCCAACGGGCCATCGCGTGAGATCTTCTCCAAACGCATCCGGATCGTTCGGGAAATCCGGCGCTTTTTGGAGGACCGGGGATTTCTGGAGGTTGAGACGCCGATGATGCAGCCGGTCGCCGGTGGCGCGGCGGCGCAGCCCTTC
Source organism: Terrimicrobiaceae bacterium (assembly GCA_041737265.1). GTDB lineage: Bacteria > Verrucomicrobiota > Verrucomicrobiia > Chthoniobacterales > Terrimicrobiaceae > JBGSSC01. The sequence continues at coordinate 1,027 of JBGSSC010000001.1, forward strand.
CAGACCCGCCACAACGCTTTGGGTATGGACTTGTTCCTGAGGATCGCGCCCGAGCTTTATTTGAAGCGCCTGCTGGTGGGCGGATTTCCGAAGGTTTTCGAACTGAACCGGAATTTCCGGAATGAGGGGCTCTCCCGGCGCCACAATCCGGAGTTCACCATGCTGGAAGCCTACTGGGCATTCGCGGACTTCGACCTCATGGCCGGCCTTGTGGAAGAAATGGTCTGCACGGTCGCCCAGGCTGTTTGCGGCACGCTTAAGATTGAGCACAAAAACGACGCCGGTGACGTTGTGAAAACCATCAATCTGGAGCGTCCGTGGCGGCGTGAACGGTATGCGGATTTGGTAGAGGCGGCGGTGCCCGGCTGGTGGTCGCTTTCGCCGGCGCAGCGACGGGACCGCTGCGGAGGCTTGGGGATTGATGTTTCCGCCTGCGTGGAGGACTACGAGGTGACCCAGCACGTGTTCGAGAAGCTCGTGGAGGAAAAAACCCTTGATCCTCTCTTTGTAACCCATTGCCCCAAAGAACTCGTTCCGCTGGCGAAGCAGAATCCCGCGGATCCTGCGGTCGTGGACGTCTATGAACTTGTGATCAATGGTCAGGAAATCTCGCCCGGATATTCCGAGTTGAACGACCCGGATGTCCAGCGTCGGAGGCTGGAAGAACAAAGCGGAGGAGAGATCCAGAAAATTGACACGGATTTCCTGCTTGCCCTCGAATACGGCATGCCTCCCGCGGGCGGCATTGGTATCGGCATCGACCGTTTGGTCATGATGCTCACGGGTGCCGAAAGCATCCGCGATGTGATTTTCTTTCCCCACATGAGGCCGATCTCAGAGTAGGCCATTCTCCGTATCAGGCACAGTTCTCGATGTGTGAAACAATCCGGTCGCGCCCGTTTTGTTTTGCCCGGTAGAGGCAGGAATCAGCCAACTGGATGACTTCGGCGCAGGAGACACTCCTGGCAGGGTCAAAGTATGCCAGCCCCATGCTGATGGTGACGGGAATCTCCTTCCCGGCGATTTCCACAGGAACCGATCGGATCGCCTCGCGGACGCGCTGGGCCACCGTGAGTGCCTCTGTAGCGTGGGGGTCGCCAATGATGAGCAGAAACTCCTCGCCTCCCATGCGGCAGGCGAAGTCATCGTTGCGGACATTGCGCAGGATTCTCCGGGCGACTTCCCGCAATACCTCATCTCCGGCGGGGTGTCCGTGGGTGTCGTTGATTTTTTTGAAAAAATCGATGTCGATTACTGCGATACAAAACTTCTCATTTTTCTGCACGGCGAGAGAATGCTCGCGTGCGAGGAATTCATCGCCGCCGGCCCGGTTCCAGAGCCGGGTGAGAGGATCGACGAGCACCGCCCTCTTGGCCTCGGCAAGTTCCTCGTTCATCCGGATCTGTGCGGTGGCCATCTGCCTCGATTTGAGCTCGATCTCGACCATCGCGGCGAGGTCCTTAAGATCCTCGATCTGGTTGGGGGTCAGAGTTCTTGGTTTCCTGTCGATGACACACAGCGTGCCAATGGTTTTTCCGTCCGGTGATTTGACCGGGTGTCCGGCATAGAATCGGATTCCAGGATCTCCGGTGACAAGCGGGTTGCCCACAAAACGCTCGTCCTTTGTGGCGTCCTCCACTTGGAAGATCCCATTGCCCAATACGGCATGGGCGCAGAAGGAGACCTCTCGCTCCGTTTCGGAGATGTTCAGTCCTTGAATGGATTTGAACCACTGCCTGCGCCCGTCCATAAAAGAGATTGCGCTGATAGGCACGTCGAGCAACCGCGACGCAAGGCGTGTTACTCGCTCAAAGCGTTCTTCGATCGCCGTCTCCAGGATGTTGAGAGATTTGAGAGAGTCCTGGCGTTCCGGTTCGTCGGACGGGAGAGGTGCTGGAATCATGGTCCTGATCGTATCAGTTTTTCGTCGGCAAGAGCAACTCGTGCTCTTGTTTCGAGCGAAAATGATCCGTCCCAACAGAGGAAATTCTAGCCAAAGCTTGCGGCTCGGGATAGTTGTTCACAACCCACTTTATGGCAAACGAACCCCGCAAACCCACCAGCGTCGTCACCGGCGGCGCAGGATTCCTTGGATCCCATCTCACCGACCGCCTGCTTGCCGAGGGGCACAAGGTTGTCGCCATCGATGATCTGATTACCGGCAACCTTGCCAACATCGAGCACCTTGCCGGCAACCCCGACTACCGGTTTATCCACCACGACGTCACCGATTTTATTTTTCTCCCAGGAAAAGTGGACTTCGTCTGGCATTTCGCCAGCCCCGCAAGCCCGATCGACTACCTGAATTTCCCGATCCCCACGCTCAAGGTCGGTTCTCTCGGCACCCACAACAGCCTTGGGCTTGCAAAGGAAAAGGGCGCGGCGTTCCTGCTGGCTTCGACCTCCGAGTGTTATGGCGATCCGCTGATTCACCCGCAGACCGAGGACTATTGGGGAAACGTGAACCCGATCGGGCCCCGCGGAGTCTACGACGAGGCGAAGCGTTTCGCCGAAGCGATCACGATGGCCTATCACCGCTACCACAAGCTCAACACAAAGATCGTCCGTATTTTTAATACCTACGGACCCCGGATGCGGTTGAATGACGGACGGGTTGTGCCGGCTTTTATCGGGCAGGCCCTTTCCGGTTCACCGGTTACCATTTTCGGTGATGGAGCACAAACGCGCAGCTTTTGTTACGTCTCGGACCTCATCGACGGCATCTTCCGCCTGATGATGGCCGACTACCACGAACCGGTGAATATCGGGAACCCCCGCGAAATGACGATTCTTGAGTTCGCACGTGAGATCCTCAGGATCACCGGATCGCAATGTCCCATTGAGCACAAGCCCCTGCCTGTCGATGACCCGAAAGTCCGGCAGCCGGACATCACCCTGGCCAGGAAGATTCTTGGCTGGGAGCCCAAGGTGGATTTTGACGAGGGTATCCGGCTGACCATCGATTTTTTCCGTTCTCGAATTGGCGGTTAATCGAGGTTTATTATTGTCGCAAAGTCTTTGCCCCGCTAATAAATGGCACTCATGTCCTCCTTGAAATCGCTCGTATCCCCTGCGGCGTTGGTCCTGTTGGCCAGCCTCCCTCTGGCAGCCCAGCAGGAAGCCGCCCCGCCTCCTCCCAATTCAGAGTTCACGATTACCAAGATCGAAACGGCATTCCAAAATTCTCCCGGCACTTCGGGCAGCGGGTATGACAAGCGGGTGCGCGATCCCGGGCAGTGGCTGGAGGTCGAAGTCACTTTTAATTGGCAGCCCCGGGTGCTGGAGCCAAAATATCTTGACGATCTCAGTATCAGCTATTTCGTGCTCCTGAAAAACCCGTCCAAGGAATCGCCCGCAGGAACTCTCCTCGTCGGCAAGGTCGAGCACATCAACGTGGCCCAGGGAAAGGACCTGAAGTCGGTGATGTATGTTTCGCCCAAATCCTTGCAGAGGCTGTTCGACGGCAAGATCCCGGTGAATGTCAAACAAACCGTGGCCGGTGCGGGTGCCGAAATTTTGTTGGGAGGAACGGTCGTTGCCGGATTTGCCACGGACGGTCGCGGGGCCGACAAGGCCAGGCCCTGGGCATGGTGGGATGCGGAAATGTTCAAGGAGAAAAAATCCGGCATCCTGCTCAGCAAGCTGGAAACCCCGTTTGCCCCGCTTGCGTGGGACTTTCACGAGGAGATCAAATCAACACCCGCAACCCGATAAGCAGTCTTAACCGCTTTATTTGACTTTCAATGGCTTCCTCGCCCCGCTTCTTCGCTCTCAACCTCGGCATGCAGACCGTGGGGATGGCGGAGTTTCGCGTTGCCCCGGGCGGAGGTCTCACTCTCCATGCCTGGAAGTCGGTCGAGCTGATCGTTGATCCGGCAGCCGACGCGACCCGCGCAGCCCAAATCGAATCCGCCGTCATCGAGTTGCGGTCGGCCCTCGGGCTTTCAGCCAAGGAATCCGCCTCGGTCACCCTTCCCTCCCAATCGGTGTTTTCCCGGTTCGTCAAACTGCCCGGAGCAACCGCCCACGACGTCACGGAAATCATCGCCTTCGAAGCCCAGCAGAACGTGCCCTTTCCCATCGATGAGGTTGTTTGGGACTATCAGATCATGGGGGAAGCCCGTGGAGGCAGTTGGGACGTGGCCCTCGTTGCCATCAAGGCGGATCAACTTGGCGAGATGGTTTCGGCTGTTGCACGGGGAGGGGTCAGGCCGCACACCGTGGATGCCTCACCCATAGCCATCTACAACGCGTTTCGTTACAACTATTCGGAAGTCACCGGGTGCTCACTCATTGTGGATGTCGGAGCCCGTACGACCAACCTGATTTTTGTGGAAGGTCAGAGGTTGTTCAGCCGCACGATTCCCGTTGGAGGAAATTCGATCAGTGCCGCAGTCGCAAAGGAATTCAAGCAGGACATCACCCTCGCCGAGAGGCTGAAAATCGAAAAGGGCTTCGTCGGGCTCGGCGGAGCCTACGAGGAGCCCGAGGACGCAACAGTCGCAAAAATTTCCAAAGTTGTGCGGAGCACGATGACCCGCCTGCATGCCGAGATCGCCCGCTCAATCAGCTTTTACCGCCAGTCCCAGGGGGGAGGGGCTCCCGTGCGGGCGTATCTGAGCGGAGGCTCGGTCGGCATGTCCTACATGTTGGAATTTTTTGGCGAGAAGCTTCAGGTTCCCATCGAGCATTTCAATGCGTTGCGCAACGTGACCGCGGGTTCGTCGGAGGTCGCTGCGGAAGTTGCGGGCAAGGCGCACCTTCTGGGGGATCTTGTGGGAGGAGCCCTGCGTTCGGTTGGTGGATGCCCGATCGAGATCAATCTGCGGCCGGCCCACCTCGTCAAGGAGCAGGAACTCGCGAAGCGCAAGCCGTATTTGGTTCTGGCTGCGGCCTGCCTGCTCGCGGCTCTTGGTGTCTGGTACG
>JBGSSC010000002.1:0-2997 GCA_041737265.1 Terrimicrobiaceae bacterium
TATTAAAATCGCCGTCACAGGCGCGGCTGGCCAGATCGGCTACGCGCTCCTCCCCCGCATCGCCTCCGGTTCACTTTTCGGTCCCGACCAGCCCGTAGCCCTGCAGCTGATCGAAATTCCCCAAGGGATGAAGGCCCTCGAGGGGGTCGTCATGGAACTTCATGATTGCGCCTTTCCTCTCCTGCGTTCGGTGGAAATGACCGACGATCTGGCGACCGGTTTCAAGGGGGTCAATTGGGCAATTCTTGTCGGGAGTGTGCCACGAAAAGAGGGTATGGAGCGCAAAGACCTTCTTGGCATCAACGGCAAGATTTTCACCTCGCAGGGGCGGGCAATTCAGGACCATGCGGCACCGGATATCCGGACTCTGGTCGTCGGCAATCCCTGCAATACCAACTGCCTCATCGCCATGAGCAACGCAAAGGACGTGCCTGCCGACCGCTGGTTCGCAATGACCCGTCTCGATGAGAATCGCGCCAAGACCCAGCTTGCCCTCAAAGCGGGAACCCACTGGAGCGAGGTCACAAACCTCGCCATTTGGGGGAACCATTCGAGCACCATGTTCCCCGACTTTCTCAATGCAAAGATCGGCGGAAAACCGGTTGCCGACGTGATCTCCGACCGGGCATGGCTTGAGGGAGAATTTCTCAAGACAGTGCAACAACGGGGAGCCGCCATCATCAAAGCGCGTGGACTGTCTTCCGCGATGAGTGCCGCTCACGCTGCCATCGAAACCGTCCGTTCGATCGTGACTCCGACCGCTCCGGGGGATTGCACCAGCGTCGCCTCCTGCTCCGACGGATCCTATGGAATCGAAAAAGGAATAATCTGTTCCTTCCCGACCCGCTCAAACGGCTCGAAAGTGGAGGTCATCCAAAGCGTTTCCGTCGACACATTTGCAAAGGCCAGGATTGACGCAACAGTAGCCGAGCTTCTGGAGGAAAAGGCGATGGTCAAGGAACTGCTCCCCTAATCCGGCCTAATCCGGCGGGATCCGGGGCCACGGGTGACTTGTGGGCAGGAAGTCCCGTTGAGGAATGGGTTGCTTCGCTGCCGGATTAGAAAAATTTTGCTGCGCAAAATGGAGGGAAAACCGTGCTGCGTTTTCTCTGCCCTTGGGCTTGGATCTTCGCTGCATAAAATCCGATCTCAGTCCCATGCCGATGAAATCCTGTGCAAAATGCACAAGACTTCCGGAAACAATGCAGTGCCTCACTCAAAGGAGGGGAAGGAAGCAAAGGGATGCAGAGGATAAAATCATGGAGTTGATGCCGCTAGGCATTCATGGAGGCCGTGGCCCGGTCTTTGTTCTGCCTCATTTTGCGAAGCAAAATTTTACTAATCCGGCGGCGACGGCAGTTATTTCTCACCGGGGAGCCTTGCCAACAAACCCGCTCTTGGAACCGGCTCCCGCCGGATTAGGGTTAGTAGGATTTTGCCCAGACGACCCGCTGAGCGCTTGGGCGGCCGGTGAAAGGACAGATCCCCGCGCCTTCGGCGGGGGTGGCAGGAATGCAACGGATTGTAACCTTGAGGTCGGCTTTGATCTGGTCTTCGACCTCGGTTGATCCGTCCCAGTGGGCAAGGGCAAACCCACCGTGGATTCCGGGTTGCTTGGAATCGGAAGGGGTGAAGAATTCATAGAACTCTTCTTTGGAATCGATCGGGCGGGTATGTTGTTCGCGGAACGCTGTGGCGCGGGCGAGGAGATTGTTCTGCATTTCGGCCAGGATGCCGGGGATCGCCGCAATGGCCTCTGCCGACGGCAGGAAGCTCTTTGCTTTGGGAGGCTGGTCGCGGCGTGAGAGGGCGACCGAGCCGTTCTCCAGATCGCGGGGACCGATTTCGATTCGGAGGGGGATGCCCTTTTTGATCCAGTCCCAGTTTTTGACTCCTCCGCCAATATCCCTGCGGTCAATTTCAACGGCGACCGCCGATCCGTCGAAGGTGGTACGACGGAGTTCCGTGGCGAGGCGATCCGCAGCCTCAAGCACGGCGGCTTTGGAGTCCTCCTTGGGAGTGATCGGGATGATGACCACATGCGAAGGTGCGATCTTTGGCGGCAACACCAGTCCGTCGTCATCGCTGTGGGTCATGATCAGGGTGCCAATAAGGCGGGTGCTCACTCCCCAACTGGTCGTCCATGCATGCTCCTCGTCTCCTGCGGGTGCCTGAACGCTGATGCCGGCGGCGCGGGCGAAGTTTTGTCCGAGAAAATGCGAAGTCCCGGCCTGAATTGCCTTCCGGTCCTGAACCATCGCTTCGATACAATAGGTTCGCTCGGCGCCGGGGAAGCGCTCGCTCTCGCTCTTTTCTCCGGCAAGCACCGGCAGGGCCAGGGTGTCCCGGGCAAAGGTCTCGTAAACTTCAAGCATGAGCCGTGTTTCCTCTTCGGCTTCCTCCCGTGTTTCGTGGGCGGTGTGGCCTTCCTGCCAAAGAAATTCCGCAGTGCGCAGGAAGAGGCGGGGCCTCATTTCCCAACGCACGACGTTGGCCCATTGGTTGAGGAGGATGGGAAGATCGCGCCACGAACTCACCCATCTTGCGTAAGCGGCACCGATAATGGTTTCGGAAGTGGGGCGCACGACCAGTGGTTCGGAAAGCTCACCGGCGGGGACAAGTTTCCCGTCGCGGGCCTCAAGGCGGTGGTGGGTGACGACAGCGCACTCCTTGGCGAAGCCTTCCACATGGGCTGCTTCTTTCTCCAGATAGCTCAAGGGAATGAACAGCGGGAAGTAGGCGTTGCGGTGGCCGGTGGCTTTGAACATGCCGTCGAGCACGGCCTGCATCCTCTCCCAAATCGCGTAGCCCCACGGCTTGATCACCATGCACCCCCGAACCTCGGAGTTTTCTGCCAGGTCGGCAGCCCGGATGACTTGTTGATACCACTCGGGAAAGTCCTGCTCCCGGGTGGGTGTGATCGCCGTTTTTTCGCTCACAAGCCGGTTCCTCCCATCAACGTTCCAATGGTTTCTCTCCACGCGGTATCGAGTTCCG
>JBGSSC010000032.1:0-2337 GCA_041737265.1 Terrimicrobiaceae bacterium
TCTCTTCGAGCAATACCCCCGCAAGGCGGTCGGCATCCGCTGGCTTTGCAATCACGGTCATCAGGAATCCCGGACGCCCCTTTTTCATCTGTGCGGCTGTTGTGAAGACATCGAGAGCACCCTGTAAAAAAAGGCGCTCGGCGGCAGCTGCGGCAAGTTCGGGAGTCAGATCATCGAGGTTTGTTTCCAGAACAGCAACCTCATCAGCGCCGACGCTCCCTTGAATTTCTCCAAGTATTGCGCGCAAAACGTTGGGCCGCGGTGGAGTGTCCCGCGTGCCAAGTCCATAGCCGATACCTCTCACCTTCATCGAAGGCATGGGTCCGAAGCCCGAACTATATTCGGCCAGAAGCGCCGCACCCGTCGGCGTGATGAACTCCATTTCCTCAGCGGTCTGACGCACGGGAATCCCCTCAAGAATCGCGAGAGTCGCCGGGGCCGGCAGAGGAAAACGGCCATGGGCGCAGTTTACCCAACCACTCCCTTCAATAAGTTGCGAGGCGAGCACACGATCCACCCCAAGGCTTTCAATCCCCGCGCAGGCACAAACGATGTCTGCAATCGAGTCCTCCGCTCCGACCTCGTGAAATCCCACATCAGCCGCAGGCACGCCATGAATGCGCCCCTCGGCTTCTGCAATACGACAAAAAACAGCCAGCGCGCGGGATTTAACCCGGGGCGCAAGAGATGAGGACTCCAGCAACACACGGATCTGGGCATGGCTGCGGCCATGCGTGTGGATGTGATCGCCGTGTGCGTGATCGCCGTGTGCGTGATCGCTGTGGGAGTGTTCGCTGTGGGAGTGGGAATGCACATCAAATTTCCAGCCCGAGATCCCTTGACGGAGACCGCGCTGAAAGTGCGCATGGATGGACTCGGGCATGCTGAGGGCTTTCAGGGCATCCAGGAATACGGACTCCGGAACTCCCAGGTCCCTGAGCGCGCCAACCGTCATGTCGCCGGCAATGCCGGAAAAGCAGTCAAAATAAAGAATTCGCATGGAAATTTTCAGTGAGGTGCCTAATGTCTGCGCCAATGTTGACACGTCACAGGGACTGCGGCAATGCCGCGGCAAATTAACACCATGTCCGAGTTCGGCAAACAGGATGCGACAGCGCTCTACAACGTGGATCGATGGGGGGCAGGGTATTTCTCGATCAATGACGAGGGCCACCTCTGCGTGCTCCCGCAGGGCCCGAAGGGCGAGCGAATCGATCTCATGGACATTGTGGCCGAGGCCCGGTCCCGCAACCTCGAGTTTCCCCTTACGGTGCGCTTTCATGATTTGCTGCGCCACCGGGTGGAAACGATCAATGCGGCTTTTGCCTCGGCAATCGAGGAGATGGAATACCAGGGCGTCTACCGGGGGGTCTTCCCGATCAAAGTCAACCAGCTCCGCGAGGTGGTGGATGAGATCCTCGACGCCGGCAAAGCATGGCACTTCGGAATTGAAGCGGGCAGCAAGCCCGAACTGATCGCCGCACTCTCCGTACACTCGGATCCCGAAAGTTTGATCATTTGCAACGGGTATAAGGACGACGGATTTATCCGCACAGCGCTGCTCGGCCGGAAACTCGGGAAGACGGTGATCCTTGTCGTCGAGAAACTCGAAGAATTGTCAGCGGTTCTCGAACAGGCGCGAATCATGAACGTCGAGCCGCAGATCGGGCTGCGCGTTCGATTGCTTTCGAAGGGGGCGGGAAAGTGGGCAACCAGCGGTGGAGAGAATGCGAAGTTCGGACTCTCCACCACCGATCTGGTGGCGGCAAGCGACCTCCTCACCGCAGCGGGTTTGTCCCACGCGCTGCGGCTTGTTCACTTCCATGTTGGATCGCAGGTGCCCGATATCGGGACGATCAAGCGTGCGACCAAGGAAGCGGCCCGCTTTTACGCCAAGCTCAAGAAGATGGGCCACGAACTCGGCTTTCTGGATGTCGGGGGAGGGCTCGGCGTGGACTACGACGGCTCGCGCACGACCTTCGACAGCTCGACGAACTACTCCCTCAACGAATACGCGAGGGATATCGTCTACAGCATTCAGGAAGTCTGCAACGCGGAGAACGTCCCCCACCCCACAATCGTGAGCGAGAGCGGCCGGGCGATCGTCGCGCATCACTCGGTGCTTCTCGTCGAGGCATTCGGATCGATCGAGAAAAGCCATGAAGGCCCCCCGGTCGTACCCGAGGCTTCCGACCCCCCGCTGGTTTCGGATATCGTCGAGCTCCACGCCAACCTCGGGAACAAAAACCGCCTCGAGAACCTCCACGATGCCCAGGAAATCCGAGAGCGGGCCCAGGCGATGTTTGATCTCGGTCTGCTCGACCTCCGTGCCAAGGC
>JBGSSC010000560.1:0-8934 GCA_041737265.1 Terrimicrobiaceae bacterium
GCGATCTGGGCCCGGGCAGCATGCTCCCACAGGCCGACGCAGGTAGACGGGTTGCGCTGAGTCAGGTGTCCCGGCAGATCGAAATTGTCGATGCTTCGACGACCCCGGCAAACCCTTTTCCCGAAGTGCAACAGGCTTTGCATGTCAGTTCCACCAAGGAACTTCCCCTGTGGTTCACTCTATACCTTCGACCCTTTGAGGATCGGGCCTCAAGGAAGGGTGCCATAGAGGTTGATGTCCGACCCGTAGCCGGCACAATCAACCTTCAGCTTGGATCCAGCGATATCGACTGGGATCCAACCAATGCCTCGACTTACCATGTGAAGAGGCATTACCTGCCCGTGTCGCTGAAACCCGGAGAGAGCATCACTGTACAAGGGAAACCCTGTATCGGCGGCGGTGTGGATTTGGTGGAAGCAGATAAAACCTACCGGATCCTCCTCCGCTGGGACTTGGACTCCGAACCTGCCGGATTTGCGGTTTTCGTGAACGGCGAGCGCCTTCTTCTTCCCAGTGGTCAGGAACTCCTTCATCCGGCTTCCGCAGACAGCCTGGAGTATGCCGTCAACGCGTTCCGGATTTCCAACGGAAGCGTTACAGAACATGAGGGTGAATTTTTTCTCGGTCCAATCCGGGCATTGTCCGGCCCGACCGATCTCTCCGCCGGGGTTGAGCCCCGCTTCACCGTCCCTGCCCAAGAGGGGAGGAATTAGCATTTTCAGCCGCTCAGAAGTCCCGGATCTGGAGCCGGATTTGCTGAACTTTGCCCAGCATTCTATTGACATCTGTATTGATTGTGAATATAAACAAATGCCAATCACAAATAGAACATTGAAACTTTCTCTTTCCTCCCTGATCGCATTCACCCTCCTTTTTGCCATCCCCGAGACCCAGGCTCTGGACCAGGTACTGAGTCAATTTATTCCGGGTGAAACCAGTCCGGCCGGCTGGATGGCAATCGGGAAGTTTGCTCAGGACAAGGACGACCAGGGAAGGCCCTACGTTACGGGCGAGGACAACAAGCTTCCGGGCTGGCTTCTTTCCGAGCAGGATTTTTCTGGAAACTACCGGATTGATGCGGTTGTTCAACTTACGGGTCGAGGAGAAGGAAAAGCCGTGCGGTGGCGGGAGATGACGCTCGCGTGGGGGGTGAAAGCCATCGACACCGAACTGACCATCGGCCGGGAGATTGGATACACAGGAGATGGTGCAAAAGGTTACCAACTCCGGATCGTTACAACGACAGAGAACAAGAGCCTGCAGATTCCCAACCCAGAGGGATTTCATGTGACCCGGACTGCACCCGAAGAGCTTTTACAGGGCATTCCGCTCACGGACCGGGTTCATGCGGCGACGCGCTTCCGGATGATCGTCAGACCCTGCTACCTGCCTGAAGATATATCTCCTGCATGGGACGAACAATTCCGGCTTTCTGCAGAGCGTGATTATGCCGCAATTCCGGAAACCGGTTCTGTCTGGGCGAGAATCCGGGTGGATGTGACTCCCGGGAATGCCCGGGTTTACCGGGACGGCCTCTTTTTTCAGGAGCTCCCCGTGCCGCCACCGACGGAAGGCAGAGTTCTGGTTCAAGTACCGCCGGGGGTGAAACTGGCCTCCCTCATCGTGACTCGTTTTCAGCCAACGGAGGAACAATTTTACCCTATTCCTCTGGATGAGATCGTGAATGCCGCCGGGAATCTTGACGGAAAATCCCTGCCCCAACCCGGGCTGATCAAAACACTAGAAGGCATTCCATTTCTGTTCCCGCCCCGCAGCGCGGGAGGCGACCACGTGGACATCGGGAAAAGCCTGTTCCGTTTTCGTGAGACCTCCGGTTCCTATGATGGCTTCAGCAGCCCGCGAGTCACATGGCGTCCCGCTTCCACTTTGGACCCCGAGCGGCTCATGGTTCGCGTGCCCAAGCGTTCCTACGGAAAACTCTGGGTTGTTGCTGGGGCCGCCAACGATCCCGGAAAAATTCCCGTGCTCACCGCACGTTTTTTTAAACCTCTGGCCGGCTTTCCCGTGGATGCGGAAACAGAGATTCCCGCATTGACCGCGACCACGGGCACGGCGGGAGCCAAGCAGGTCGAGGTCAAAACAGCGGATGGCAAAAAAAGCTCCTTGTGGATCGTCCCGCTGGATCTGGACACCGCAGCGATCGCCTCCCGCTTCCGTGACGAGCCCTTTCTAAATATTGAACTCACAAAAAAAGTGCACGACTACCGGACTGCACCCGATCCAGTATCGTACGACTCCTTTCAGGGGGGGCTGCCCAGTTCGGTGCAACTTTATGCCGCAACTTTGCAGGAGGCGCCTTTCACTTTTTTATCCGACGGCACTCGGCCGGGCAAAGTATACACCTCGCCCGAGCGCCCGGATTGGGCGGTGGATGTCAAAAATCTGTCCCAGAGTCCGAAAGATTTCCAAGTGTCCCTTGCGGTTCGGGGGCCGGACGGGTTTTCGAGCAATTTGGAGAAGAAAATTCAAGTGGCGGCAGAGGGGGAGCAGCAGGTGAAGTTTGCGCCCGAGACCGGGAAATTCGGTCACTACACCGTGGAGACAACTGTTGAGGGAGATGGCATCTCTCAGAAACATAGCGGTGCCTTTCTGTTGTTGCCTCCCGATCAGCGTAAGGCCACCGGCAAGACCACCCGGTGGGGCCTTTGGTATTGGACTTACCATGATGTCAGTTTGAACCATGAGGACAATTTGAAGATTCTTCGCGCCCTGGGCGCACGCACAGGGATTCATGCCCCTTACGAGCTGCGCAAAAAATACGATATCGGTCCCCCCTCCGAGAAACTCTCCATCCGCAGGATGCCCTGGGCCATGGACACGCCCGATGATCCGGAAGCCTTTGCTGCCTATGTGGCCGAAGCGTCAGAGAAAACGCAGAAAATCCTGAAGGAAGTCCCCGATCTGGAATATATGCTGCCCTATGCCGAGCAGATGATTTCGCTGCGGATCACGCACGGGATGCCACCCTGGGCTTTGGGCGACAAGCCATTTGCCTATGACAAAGGAGAGTTGCAGCGCAAGAAGGCCTATCTTGTGCAGGCAAAAGCGGCGAATGAGGCGGTAAAGAATGTGTCGAAGGATATCGAAACGATGCTCGGTTCCTGTGCCGCGGTCTTTGCCGTGCCGCTTTTGGAAGACGGTGTTTCAAAAGATTCGTTCGATGGGATCGGCCTCGACCTGCCGCAATTCGAGCGCATGCCCGAACGTCAACCCCGGGCCACTGAGCCGAGTCTGCTCTACTTTGGCAGAGAAGCGCGCGACCGCCTCGGCTACGGCGACAAGCCATTTCATCACTTCGAGTCCTATTTTCCATCCAGCCACCCGCTTGCCAACGGGGAAAGGGGCCATGCACAAAGCATTGTCCGCACAGCCGTTCTATCCATGGCACTGGGCTCCGAGCGGTTCATCGAGTGTTGGACCTTCCAGGATCCCTCCGACTACTGGGGTTCCTCCCACTACGCCGGCGGAGGAATGATGACCCGGCAGCCGGAATTCAACCCCAAACCCGGAGCAGCTGCCTATGCGACGATGACCCAGGTCCTCGATACCGCGAAGTATGACGGTTACCTGCCAACCGGCTCTTTGAGCAGTTACTGCGTCCGATTCAAGGACCCGGACAAACTTATCTATGCGATGTGGACATTCAATGGAATCAGGCCGGTTTCCGTTTCAGTGTCTGAGGGCACGAAGTTGGTCAAAGTGGACGAGTCCGGCAACGAGTCGTCGGTGCCGGTGACTGATGGGAAAGCATCTTTGGAACTCAGTCCCACGCCCTTCTGGCTCCTTGCCAAGGGGGGAGGGGTGGAAAAACTGGAGCTGGGTGACCCATCCTACGCTCAGCCCTCCGATTCCCCCACCGTGTTGCTGGATAACTTCGACCGGGCCGATTGGTCCTACTCTCAGGAACCTCTCCCGGGATATGCCGACAATCATTGGGACGTCCGCCGGTTGCCGGGCCAATACGACTTCTCCTTCGATGACTCCGCCGACCGCGGTGGAAAGGTTTTGAAAGCCAGTCTGAAAAAGGCCGGCGATGGGCCGATGGTTGGCTGGTATGCGGTCTTTAACCCGCCCAAGCCGATTGCCATTCCGGGCAAAGCGCGGGCTCTGGGAATCTGGGCCAAGGGAAACTCGGGTTGGGGCCGTGTGATCTATGAGCTGGTTGACGCTCAGGGTCAGATTCTGAGAAACATCGGCACCAAGGACCAATTCAACTGCGACGACATCCACTCCTGGTCCTCACTGAATTTTGATGGCTGGAAGTACATGGAATTCCCGCTTCCGGGGAACCTGCCCGGCGACAACTACCGTGAAAAGGATGTCGTTTGGTGGGGGCACTCGGAGAACAAGCCGGTCAAACTTCCGCTCAAGCTCACGCGGATCATCGTCGAAATGCCGACAAACATTATTTATGTCAACGAGATGATTCCGGTTAAGGATCAGCTCGTGGAGTTGGATGATCTGGTGGCCGTTTACGACAACAAGGAGATGATGACCGATCTTCCAATCACCATCCAGACTGCCAACGAGGGAATCTTTGTCGTCGCCAAAACAGACAGTTCGACTTTGCCAAATCCTGTCAAAGATCTGCTGACCGGCGGAGTCGGCGAGCCCACCAGGATTGACGATGTGCTCTCGCCCGAAATGCAGAACGACGGCACGCGGGCCCGTGTGAAGGTTGAGCCCATGGCGGCAGCAAAGTCCTATAAAATCTGGCTTTCTGCCTACCCCGATGGGGCCGGAGCGAAACCAGCGCCGGTGACCCCCGAGGAGGGAGAGCCCGGCAGCCTTCTTGTGAGGGGACTGGCGCCGGCGGTGCCTCTTTACCTCTTCGCCACTTATCTTGATGAAGAAGGCAAGGAATCCAAACCTTCCCCGGCTCGAAAGGTTGTCCTCAAAGATGAATTCCCCTTCAAATAAACTTCCACTGTCTCAGGGATGGGATTCGATGGAGCAGATTCCCGGCTCTCCATAGGCCCGCTGACTGCATAAAAGGCAATGACGCCCCTGACCCGATCCGATCTTCTGGTTGCCGTGGCAGCTCATGCCGATGACGCGGAACTCAATGCCGGAGGGTTGATGGCAAAGTGGCATGCTGGTGGTGGATCGGTCGCCATCGTGATGGTGACAAACAACTGCTCAGGCATTTTGCTTCCCGGAGATGGTGATGAACTTAAATCCTTCCAGCTTCCGCCGGAAGAGACATCGGCTCTCCGCCACCGCGAGCAGGAAGAGGCCGCTTCCCTGCTCGGAGCCCGCGTTCATTACCTCGGGTATCCTCAACGTCATTTTTTCAACGGGAAGGAAGTGGTTTCCATCGGCTACGGCGAAAGCGGGTTCCGTTCCGCCCTGCTGGACGATCTTCCCCCCCTCATTATTGCCTATCGGAAGGCAGAGCATGTTCGCCGCCTTGCCGATCTACTGGTTCAGCTTGCGCCACGGCGGGTCGTGACCCAGATTTCCACCGACATTGATCCCGAACATCTTGCTGTTTGCTCCATGACATGGCAGGCATTCCGCATGGAACGTGAAAGGCTGGCCAATACCCACCTCCAATTCTGGTCGCCGGGAACGAGTTGCCCCGGGGGCACGTTCGACCCGGGCTACGACCGGTTCGAGGATATTACTCCTTACTACAGGATGAAACGTGCCCTCTGTGCCTCGCACCGCAGCCAGATGACTGCGGCCCGTTGGGATATGGTAGAAAAGCGTGCTCTCCATTGGGGGAGGATTCTTGGAGTTGAATATGCCGAGCCCTACAAATCGGCCAACCGCACCTATGATGGGTGCTGAGGTCTCACCCCTTGAACTGATATGAAAATTGGAATTATTGGCTACGGACGGAGAATTCACGGCATGGTGATCAACAATTTCCGGCGCTTTGCGCCGGATCTGGAGATTGTGGGAGTGGTTGATCCCGATGAGGATGGCGTGCGAAAGCGCATGCAGTCGGGGGATGCGGAGAAATGCAAATTTTATCCGACCCTCAAAGAAATGATCCACCACGCCAGGCCCGACGCATTGGCAATCGGAACGCGGTGCAACCTCCACGCCGCCTACGCGATCGAGGCGGCGGCTTATCCGCTGCCGCTCTTTCTGGAAAAGCCCGTCGCAACATCGATGGAGCAAGCTCTTGCACTCGAGAAAGCGGCATCGGGAGGCCGTGCACGGATTCTGGTGAGCTTCCCACTGAGGCTTTCACCTCTGTGCCGGTTGGCCAAACGCTACATTGAGGATGGTGCAATCGGACGCGCGGACCACATTTCCGCCACGAATTATGTGCACTATGGCACGGTCTATTTCGAGCGCGGCTACGGCAACTACGCCGTCACCCAGGGACTGTTCCTGCAAAAGGCCACCCACGATTTTGACTATATTCAATACCTGATGGGTGAAAATATCGTGCGGGTCGCAGCGATGGCCACCCGGGGAAAAATTTTCGGAGGCAACAAGCCCGCAGGTCTCATTTGCTCGAGGTGCGTGGAACAGGAAACCTGCCTGGAGAGTCCGGTGAACAGAAAAATCAACAATTCGCTTGGTTCAACTCTGGATCACGAATGCGTCTTTTCTTCAGGCCTGGGAACGCCTGAGAGCGGCATGAACGAAGAGTCCTCGAGTGCACTTATCGAATTTGCCTCAGGAGCCCACGGTGTCTACACGCAGGTCTTTTTTACGCGCCGCAACGCAGCCCGCCGGGGACCGGTGATCAGCGGTTATCAGGGAACCCTGGAGTTCGATTGGCTCAAGGATGAATTGCGGCGGGTCCGCCATCATGAGCCATTCACTGAAACAGTGCGGGCCGATGCCGGCGAGGAACACCACGGCGGTGATTCCGCCCTGGCACGGAACTTTATTGCCATGATCGCCCGGCAGGCTGAACCCCTGGCACCATTGGAGGCCGGATTGCAGAGTGTTTACGCCTGCCTCGCGGCCAAGGAATCTACTGAGGCCGGTCAATTTGTTTTGGTCCGCCAGGTGGGGGCGCAATGATGTGTATTGCGTGGCAGCCACTTTCGCAGGCATAATGGTATTTCTTGATGAGGACTAATTCGCCTTCTCCCGCCTTGCTCGCTCCGCAGCCCCGAGCCTCACAAAAGGTCAGGGATTTTATTTTGGTGGAGGCCAAAAAGCACGGGCCGGCCGAACGTTGGCGCCTGCCATCCATCCGCCAACTCGCAGCACATCTCAATGTGAGCATGGCGACCGTGCAAAACGTTTACAGCGGCCTCGGGCGAGAGGGCTACGTGACCAGTGCAGCCAAACGCGGCAGTTTTTATCACGCACGGGCCGGGGGACGAAGCAATGAGACCCTCCATATCGGTCTCGCATTCATCTGGGAGGATGATGCCCGCCATGCATGGGAGGGAGGCATCTATGCAGGCATTCTGGATGCTTCGCTGGCCTGTCGCAGCCAGGTCAACTTCTCCCGCTTCAACCCCAGCCCGGATGGGCTGGAGGATATCCGGATGGCCCACACGGCCGGAAAATTGGACAGCATGGTTGTCTTGCCGGGGCGCATTCTCCAGCCGGTGACTACGCTTTGCGCGGAACTCGGAATCCCGGTCGCATTTCTCCTTCCCCCGGAGCCGATCGCCGTGAGCAATTTCATCTGTCCGGACGTTTTGCGGGTTGCTGCGAAGGTTGCTGATGCTTTCCTTAAATCAGGGCGTCGCCGGCTGGCGTTCGTTGAATATGTCGTCAACGATAACAAAGCCTACTATACCCTCTACCGCACGGGCTTCATGCAGTCCATTCTTGAGCATGGCAATTCCCTTGATGCCTTTCACCATATCGCGCTCGGTGCCGACTCGACCGCTTCCGACATTAAAAAGCTTCTTTCAGGCCCCGAATGCCCTGATGCCATTTTGTGTGGAGGAGATAACATGGCTATTGAGGTTGTTCGCGCTGCCGAGGAGTTGGGATTGGAGATTCCTAGACAACTGAGTGTTGTTGGAGGCAGTGGGGTGTCGTTTCACGATCCGCGTCTGGCGACAATGACCAGAGTCCAGCAACCCGTGAATCAGATTGGGCACGAGCTGTTTCTGTTGGCCGAAGCCCTTGCCGACCACCCGGACCAACTGCTGCCCGGGCGCTATCTCGCCTGTGGCATAATCCATGGCACCACCACCACCGCGGAGGAAAACCGGTGGCTTAAGCAGGCTCGCCGCTCGCTCTGAGGCTCCGGTCCATCCCTTTATGGCTGATCAGCGTTTTCAACTTCCCGAAATCAACACGTGGCGGCTCTATGCCAAGGGAGTGACTCAAGAACGCGTCATGCGCATGGTCGAGGATTGGGAAGTCCAAGGCTACCGTTTCGGAACAGTTTGTATTGATGATGGCTGGACGATTGATTCACTGCTTGGCGATTGGGAACCCTGCCCGCGGCGGTTTCCTGATCTGGCAGGACTCGCTGCATGGATTCATAGCAAAGGCTATGCCCTGCGCCTCTGGGTGGCTCCCTGCCAAATCCACCCGGGAACGAAAGCAGCAGGTGCCCTCTATCCGGACTCCGTGCTTCTTAATAAGGACAAAAAGCCGGCTCTCAATTGCGGTTTGCGCTCGTTCAGGCTGGATATTCGTCAGGCAGCCGCCCGCAGTCACATTACCAATACCCTCCAGCGTTTGGTGCGGGATTATCATGTCGATGGATTCAAAGTGGACTTTCCGCCGTTTTACTATCCGGGTGACGAGTATTATGTGGAGCACTGCAACTACGACCTGCCCGGATCCGATCAGCAAACGATGGTGCAGGACTTTTACCGTCTTGTCCGCGAGAGCATCGATGCAGTGAATCCCGAAGTTCGCGTCGAATGTGCACGCCACCTCCAGGGGTGCCAGCCGTTCATCAACGACACCATCTGCGGTGACCTCATTGGTAAGGAACGAAGTATTGAAATCATCGGAGGCATTGCC
>JBGSSC010000064.1:0-2549 GCA_041737265.1 Terrimicrobiaceae bacterium
GGCTGTGTCGCTTCGCTCCGCTGTGGTTATATTTCTTCAGATATTTCAGCCCTCCCACTCACCCATTGGATGAAAAAGATCGCCGACCCTGCCTTTGCTTAAGGCATTGAACTTCATTCCCTTCAAGACCTTCATGGTGAACCCAACTGCGGTTTATAGGTTCAAATCAGATTACGCGGAAAAAACTCAGCGGTGGGGTGTCCCCCGTCTGCTGTTGCACCCTGGCAATCGTAATCCTGTTCGTAATCCTCCGTTCTCGAAATCGATTAGGATTAGGATTAGCAGTCACATCGGGCTGCCGGTGTGTGTCTTCCGTTTTGCGATGATATCCTGGAGCAAGGGTTCGAGAGCGTCTGCGACCAGACCGTGTCCGTCCGTGGTGGGATGCATTCCATCGGGGAGGAGATCTTCAGCGGTTTTTCCGCCGGTTTTCTGCGCATCGTCATAGGCGGCGTAGACATCCACGAGACGAGCCTTTTCGTCACGGGCGACGTTGCGGACGACCTCGCAATATTCCGTGAGAAGCAGATTGAACCCCCGCGGATCATCGCGGTTGTAAGGCGGCTTCCCATAGCGCTCCAATGTTCTCGGTGACCAACACAGCTGATTCGGCGTCATCAGAATGACCTCAGCGCCGATGGCCTGGGAGGCACGGACAAAATATCGGATATTGCTCTCGTAGTCGGCCAGTGCGACGCGGGGGGTTGTCTTTGGCGGATCGTCCCAAACATCCACTGCTGAGTCGTTGATGCCGAACTGGATGATCACTACATCCGGTTTTTGGTCCAGGACATCGCGTTGGAACCTTTCCATTGCCGCGTGTGTCGAATTGCCCCTGACGCCCATGTTAAGAATTTTCACATTCCCGGGGCCAATCCGATCCGTGAGCTGATCTGCAAAGACAACGACTTGGGCACGGGGTGCCGTCGTGGAAGCGCCGAATGCCACGACCTTGATCATCTTGCAGCTCCGCTGCCAAGCGTGTGGGGAAGGTGCGGCCAGAACTCCACAGTCATCTGTCCCGTCCAATCCGGGCCCTGCACGGAGCGAATACGCTTAAGCTCCTCGCGGCGGATACGCAGTCGGGTGGCCATCGTGAGGCGATTGAATGTCTCATGCGACTCGATGACATGGTGCATGACATCAGGATAGATCTTCGCCATTTCCAGCAGCCACGGGATCTGGCGGTTCAAGGCGCCAACGGCGCTTTCATAGCAATTCGCGGCCATCTCCCTTGCGGTAAGTGCATCACCGGCAGGCAACCGCTTGACAGCTTCCCAGGCGAGGCGGGCCCGAAGGACGGCGCCGTGTTCCCGAGCGGCCTCGACTGCGATATGGGCCGAGGCGATGAGCGCGCGGAGTTCACTGCAGGCCTGCGGCGAATGCGGTGCCGGACAGGATTCCAGAATTTTGCAGGCATCAAGGCACCACGCGACAATTTCTTCGCATCGGCTAATGGCGGTTCCCTCCGGCCTGCCGGCGATATTCCGGTAATTTGAGGGCGCTGCCCCGACCTCCTGAAGAAGCTCATAGATCGTGGTCAGGCCGTCGGGATTTGCCCAGGACTCGGGCTGGAGTCGAGGGCTACCGAGCACTCCCGGCCAACGCCAGAGACCGTCGAACCACGGCGGCATGCCGAACGAAAATCCTTCACGCGCAAGATGGACGATGCTCGTCATGTGGAGGGGAAACGTGGCGATCAGTTTTGCGGCATGAAAAACCGGTTCGCCCGCGTCGCGCCCGAAGAAGCTGATAAATTCCTCCGCCGACGACCCGGATTTCGACGGCTCTGCGAGCGTCTCGAGCATGCGGGTAATGTTTCGTGAGGCGGTGAATGAGGCAATGTGTCCTGTGTGGCCCCATTGGGTGTTGATGTGAATAATGCACCCCTGGATATCGAGTGCGTTGTTTCGCTCCGCGATAATCCGATTCCACTCTTCGTCGTGCCAGAGGATCGGCCCGGAATTCTCGGCCTCGATCGCCACCGTCTCCCACATCTTGTGCCCGGTCGCCAGCCATTCCTTGATGACCGGGTCGGGCCCGCTCCAGCAAGCGTCAAAGACGGAATATTTGATGGCATAGGAAACCCCCTTGGGCAAACGGTTCACCCATCCGGCCATGAACCATGATCGCACGATGACTTCCTTCCCCAGCCCGTCGAGGATCCCGGTGAAGGTATTCACCAAATCCACGACCATCTCCCCCCGCTTCCTGTCACGCACCTCCTTGGCTGCGGCGGCGCGGGCGGCATCCGCGGACTTGGCATCCTCCTGAAGGACATAAACCGGGGTGCCGCCGGTGCATTCGTCGCAACAGCAATGGCAGTGCTCGCCGCCCGTGATCATCGCACCCGCCATCTCGGGAATGTTGGCAAAGACCTCGCTCCAGCAGCGCCTCATGAACGCCCTGTAATCGGGATCGTTCCAGCAGATGTTTGCCACGAGGTTCCCCATCCGATCCGGTCGCGAACAGTGCCCCCAAACCGGATCATGCACCGCCTCATACTTGGCAAGCAAGCCGGGGTGGGCCTGCACCCAGCGCTCCGGTGC
>JBGSSC010000099.1:0-6533 GCA_041737265.1 Terrimicrobiaceae bacterium
GGAAAGGCGGTCGTGATGCTTCGGGGTTCCGAACGCTGCAAAGACAAGCCGGAGGTCGTGGAAATCGGAGTCGGAGGCCGGATCGCGGACTATATTTATTTTCTGCAGACTGCAACCGCGTCCCCTCCCCGCATGGAAAAAGACTACGTGGTGGCCACTTATGAAATTGTCTACGGGGACGGCACGATCGAGAAAATTCCGATTCGCGACGGTATTGAAATCCGCCAGTGGTACACGGGTGCCTGGTGGGACAATTCCGGTGCCGCCAGTTGGCCGTTCTTGATGGGAACCAATGTTTACAGCCAGAAATGGAAAAAGCTGATTGGCATCTGGTCGATGCAATGGAAGAACCCCTTTCCTGCGAAGCCCATTGAAAAGATCCTCCTTCGCTCTGCGGGAACGGCCGTGCCGGTTGTCTTTGCAATCACACTTTCTGACCAGGACTTCCGCGCCGATGAGGCGAAGCTGAAGGAACATTTCAAGCGCAACGATCCGGCACCGGAAGGGTTTTTCGATGAAAAACTCAAGCTGGAAAGAGCCGGCATTTTCGAGGCGGCGGAAAAGGCCGGTCATTTCGAGGGCATCCGTTCGATCGTTCCCATCCGGCCGGATCTCCTCGCCGTCACCGTGGATGCAGCCATAGCCGAAAGTGGCCCGGGACTGAACAATGATCTTCTGTCCAAGCTTCAGGTTCCAGAAACGTTTTCCCTGCAAATTGGAAACGGCAAACCGTTTCAACCCGTCAAAGTCGGACGCCAATCCACCGAACTCTGGAAAGGAAACGTCGGCGAGTTTCCGGAAGTCGTGCTCTATCAACACACGTTCTACCTCCAATTGCCGGCTGCGCTGAAGGACGGGGAAAAATTGGCCGTAACAATCGCGGCGGTGCCGGAGCGGTTCACCCGGCATCAGGAAATCGCCTTCTCACCCGCCGAATCCATCACTCCCGCCATCAAAGTCAACCAGGTGGCCTACAGTGCACAGGCCGGCGAGCGCTTTGCCTATCTGGGCTGGTGGGCCGGTGATCTGGGAACTGTGGATTTTTCGGATGTGAAGACTTTCGAAGTGATTGATGAGGGGACGGGAAAGACCGTGCTTTCCGGCGACCTCGTGCAACGTGCGCCGGCGGATGTCACCAGCGGCGAATCCGTTTCCGAAATCGACCTGAAAAGTCTCCCGCCGGGGAAATACCATATCCGCATCCCGGGCTTCGCAAGGTCCGACTCGTTCGGTGTGGGCCTGGCCGCCGGAATCAAAGATCTCTACTACCACACCATGCGCGCATTCTTTCATCAGCGCGCCGGCGTGGAGCTCAAGAGCGAGCACACGGACTTTCCGCGGCCGGTCACTCACCGGGCAACATATGAATCGGGATTCGGAGTGGAGAACCCGGCCTATGCACCGAAGCCGGGGGAGGCCCGGCGCGAATTCTCGGGCGGCTATCATGACGCGGGTGACGACGACACGTTCACGATGCACTTGCGCGCGACGGCCCAATCCCTGCTGATCTACGAGGCATTTCCCTCTGCATTTAAAGACAAAGACCTGAACCTGCCCGAAAGCGGAAACAAGATCCCCGATGTTCTCGACGAGGCACTATGGGCTCTTTCGTTCTATCAGGATACCCAGCGCCCCGACGGGGCCATCTATTTTGGACGTGGAAATGACCAGGATTACATCCGCGATATCGAAAAGAAGAAAGGCTGGCGACCTGCGTTCGGATTGCTCGATCCACAGAACAATTCGGCAACCGAATACGCGGCGGTCGCCGCGCAAACGGCCCGTCTGCTGCGTCCGTTCGACGCGGCCAAAGCCGACAAACTCGTCGCTTCGGCCAAGTCCGCCTATGCATGGGCGAAGGCCAACCCGGACAAAGCACTGAACCCCGAGGAGGAAAAGCGTGCAGGCAACAAGCTGCTTCTGGCCTATGCGGCCGCCGAACTTTTCAACACCACGGGCGACAACGCCTACAATCAGGATTTTGTCGCCCTCTACAATGACAACGCCCTGAACGCCCACTGGTCCTTTGCCTGGCTTCCATCGCTCGTGCGCTGGGCCTATGTGAAATCCCAACAGCCCGGTGTGGATGAGGCGATCCGTGCCAAAATGATCGAATCCATCCGGCGTGATGCGGATGCTGCTGCCAAAACGACGGAGGCCGCTCCCTACCGCAACGCCAGCCGGCCGGGGATTGCCCACGGATGGGGGACGTTCAATGGCGGAGCTCACTCGGCGTTTAACAGCATCCTGGCCTACCTTCTCACGAAGGATCCCAAATACCTCACCACCGCCAGCCTCAATGCCGATTTCCAGCTCGGAGCCAATCCCCTTTCCAAAGGATTCCTCACCGGCCTCGGAGCACGGCACCCCATCCAGCCCCAGCTCAATCCGCTCCTCTATTCGGGACCCGAAAAAACCGGCAGGACCGCACCCGGCATCACGGTTTACGGGCTCGCCGGGCAGCCCAAAGACGGAGGGGTCAACAACCCCAAATGGTATCCTTCCTCGAAGATTCCCCCGGGTCGCCACTTCGTTGATCAAGGCAGCGGCTCCGAATCTTCAAGCGAGTTCACGATCTCGGAGACAATCGGCACCTCGGCAATGCTGTACCAGTTCCTGTATGCACTGGAAAAAGAGACGGGCAAAAACAAGTGACGAAAACTCCCGGCGAGCCCTGTCCCTCGATCTGTGAATGCAATGCCCGCCCCAAAGTCCATGCCGTCACCTTCCTCATATTCAATGATCCGGCCGGGGCTAATCTGGCCGGATGATCGCGGGCGCCATATTCAAGCCCATGGAGGCGGGATCATAAATTGCGAAGGGACCTGGTATTGGTTTGGGGAAGACCGTTCCCGCGAAAATGATCCCTGCAAGCGCTACGTTTCCTGCTATTCCTCCAGCGATCTGGCCAACTGGACATTTCGGAACCAGGTCCTCGCTTTGAGCGACCCTGAAGGATTCGGAGCCGATTGGGTTCTTGAGCGCCCGAAGGTATTTCCCTGTGCGAAGACCGGGAAGTTTGTCCTCTATATGCATATTGACGGATGGTCGCAGGAGACGTCCTCATCCTATGGCATTGCCTGTGTGGGAGTCGCCCTATGCGACACGATCGATGGGGATTACCAGTATCTGCGAAGCTTTCGTCCACTGGGACTGGAGAGCCGGGACATCGGCCAGTTTATCGATGACGACGGCACTCCCTATCTAATCTTCGAGAGCCGGCCGGATCAGGGGTTCTCCATTGTCTCGTTGACCGATGACTGCCTCGACGTGGAACGCGAGGTTTGCTTCATCCGCTCTCCTCTCGAGGGAGGGGCTATCGTTCGATACGAAGGGATCTACTATGTGATTGGATCGGCCCTCACCGGTTGGTGGCCGAATGCCAACAAATATGCGACAGCCGAACGATTGGAGGGACCCTGGTCGGATTTTCTGGACTTTGCGCCGCCGCATACCAACACCTATCTCTCCCAATCAACAAACCTCATCAAGGTCAACGGAACGGCAACCACAACGGTCATCTATGCCGGCGACTGCTGGCGCCCGGAGGAACAATGGGACAGCCGCTATCTTTGGATGCCCTTGGAAATCGGCCGCAGAAAACTGTGGCTGCCCACCCCGGCACCCTGGCGGATTGACATCACCAGCGGCGTGGTTCATCAGCATTAACTTCCGTTTATGGCTTCCCAACGTCTGAGACTTGCCGGCATCGGCTGTGGAGGGAGAACCCGCACCTACCTGAGTTTGGCATCGGCTTTGCCGGACCTTTACGAAATTGCGGGTGTTGCGGATCCCGTCGAAAGCCGGATCGGCCTCGTGGAAAAAGCCTGCGGATTTCCACCCGGGCTGCGGAAATTCCCATCTGCCGACGCGCTGCTTGCTTCTGAGAAGTTTGCCGATGTCGTGATCATTGGAACGCAGGACAGCGATCATTATGCCCACTGCCTGGCAGCCCTTCGGCGCGGATACGATGTCCTTTTGGAAAAACCGATTGCGACAACCCTCCCACACATTCTACACCTCGAGCAGGAAGCGGAGAAACTCGGACGCAGGGTGCTTGTCTGCCACGTCCTTCGCTACACCGCCCTTTACCGGAAGGTAAAAGAACTCCTCGATCAGGGCCTGATCGGCCGCATCGTCCATCTGTCCGCCACGGAAGGCGTGGGCCCATGGCATCAGGCACATTCTTTCGTCCGTGGCCACTGGGCGGTCGTTGAGCGTGCAACGCCGATGATCATAGCCAAGTGCTGCCACGACCTGGATATCATCCTCTGGCTCTTGGGGGATCGCTGCAAGGCGGTATCAAGTTTTGGAGAGCTCGGATATTTCTGTTCGGCCAACATGCCCGACGGGGCCACTGCCAGATGCACGGATGGATGCCCGCATGTCGGCGTCTGCGACTATGACGCCCATCGCTATGCCCGCGAGTACCGCAACTGGCTCTCGTACATTTACGACCGCTCCAAAGAAGCCCCGGACGACGAGGTCATCGACTGGCTCCGCAAGAGCCCATGGGGACGATGTGTTTACCGGTGTGACAACACGGCCGTTGACCGGCAGGTCGTGAATATGGAGTTCGAAGGCGGAGCGGTTGGTCAGCTCACGATGACCGCATTCGCCACCGGCCGGGATCTCGAGATCCATGGCACCAAAGGCGTTCTGAGAGCGGGTCATCCCGTTCGCGAACAAACCGGCTCAGACATCATATTTGTCGGAAACGACGGCAAGTCGCTGCGGTTTTCCACCTCCCACGAGGGCGAAGGCTACGATGGACACGGCGGCGGGGACCAGGGCCTCGTCAATGCCCTCTACGAAGCGTTCCGCGGCCAAACGTCCGCGGGCATGACATCAACCCTCGCCACCAGCATCGAAAGCCACGTGGCCGGCTTTGCCGCAGAAGCCTCCCGGATCCAACGAAGCGTCATCGACCTGAACGAGTTCCGGGCTTCAGCCAGCTAATCCGGCAAGAAACCGGCGTGTCAGGTTGCAGACCTCCGCTAAGGCATAAATGTGGAGGAAATGCCCGGCAGTGGGAATTTGGCGGAAGTGGGCGTCCCGGACCAGTTCGGCAGCGCTTTCCGCATCAAAGCGCGGATTGGAGGCACCGACAAAGAGCACGGGGACCCGCACCTGCGAGAGGATTTCAGCCGGACGGAGGCTGGAGATTTTTTCCGGAAGAAACCGGAGCACCGCTTCCGGTGCGGCACACATCCGCCGGATGATGGACTCGCAGCGTTCGTCACGTTCGTGCGGCAGGAAAAACGCCTCCCGAAGAGCCCCCGCGAGGCGGACTCGGAAATCCGGAGTGTCGAGCCAGCTCCGGATGGCAGTCTGTCCGGCCAAGGCGTGGGCTGCGGCAGGAAGACTGCCGTCGAGGCTCACGATTGCACGGACTTCAACCCGGGATGCAGTCATCAATGCCAGAACTCCTCCCATGCTGTGCCCAAGCAGGATCGGCTTCTTCAGTTCCTTGGCCGCAATAAACTCTGCCAGGGCTTCTGAATACGTTTCAAAGCCCGGGTCGAAATCTCCAAGAGGCGAGAGACCATGGCCGGGGAGATCAGGCATATATACGCGGTAATCACATCCAAATTCTTCCGCCAGAGCGGTGAACTGTTCCCCACAACACCCCCAACCGTGCAAACAGACAAGTGGTTCGCTGCCGCTACCGAATTCTTCGCAACGCATTCAGCAATTGTCGCCTTTGACTTATCAAACGCGAGATTGTTTTGCGAGAAGCAGGCGGACAGCCGGGGATCAAACACTTCCAGCCCGTGATTAGATTGCTTTGCGCCAGGCCGATTCCTGACCGACGTCAAGGCCGGCTTCTTTGGCATAGGCCAGGTTCCGGTCGATGAGTTCGCAGCGTTGTACGACACAGTCGTGAGAGCGCAAGGCATCGGGCGGGGTATTGAAAGCATAGTCCAGGAGCGTCGGAATATCACTGGTGGCGACGTGCAGGCGTGTGTCGCTAGAGGCATAGTAGAGAAAAACCTCCTCACCCCGCACAGCGAGACCGTTGCTGAAGACAACATTGGAGACATCCCCCACCCGCTCGCTTTCAAACGGGGCCAGAAAGTGACCTCCGGGTGCAGCGATCACCCGCGAGGGATCCGCCAGGTCGGTGACAAAACAATAGAGCACATAGCGAAGACCCGCCGCGCAGTTTCGCACCCCATGAGCAATATGCAGCCAACCCCGCCCGGTTTTCACCGGCGGAGCACCGGCTCCGTTTTTGACCTCTTTCATGGTGTGATAAACCCTGTGGTCAATGATCGTTTCCGGCCCGCAAACTGCGGGGTTGGTGGAATCGGAAAGCGCCCAGCCGATGCCTCCTCCACTGCCGGCGTCGATGAAGCCGTCCTGCGGGCGTGTGTACCATGCGTATTGGCCGCCGATGAACTCCGGGTGGAGGACGACATTGCGCTGCTGCGGAGAGGGGCTCCGAAAGTCCGGCAAGCGTTCCCAAACGCGAAGGTCCTTCGTTCGCACGATCCCGCACTGCGCCTCGGCCGACGAGGTATCACCGGCGG
>JBGSSC010000116.1:0-4318 GCA_041737265.1 Terrimicrobiaceae bacterium
ACCCTCGGCGACAATGACGGAGAGGGCCACTCGGTGAATCCCTTCACGCGGAGACCATACAAAAAAAACTTTGTTCCGCTCAAGGACTTCGCACGGGTACTGGCTGAATTCTGGGCCGATGGCCCCGATTCTGAGACGCCACCCGGGCATTGGCACAAACTTGCAAACCATGTCAGTGACAACCGTCTCACGGCAAAGCGGATTGGCGGGACCGGCCCCGAAGTCAACCGCCTCGAGTGGGATGTGAAACTCTATTTCTGCCTTGCGGGTGCAGTCCATGATGCCGCCTGCGTGGCATGGTCGCTCAAGCGGGTCTACGAGGGGGCCCGGCCGATCACGATGATCCGCTACCTTGCATCCAACGGGCAATGTACAGACCCATCGCTGCCCTCGTATCACCCTGCCGGGCTGCCGCTTGAACCCGGCGTAGTGGAAGTGATCACAGCCGAATCCGCCACTCCCGGCGAACGACACTTCGGTATTGGAGCGCCGGGTGAGATTGCCGTTCTCGCGTGGCCCGGCGAACCGGCCGATCGGGTAATGCAGACAAGCATCGTGCGTTGGATGCGCGGAAAAGACTGGCTGCCTTACCAACGCGAGACCTTCAACACCCCCGCGTTCCCCGGCTATGTCTCGGGCCACAGCACCTTCAGCAGGGCCGCAGCAGAAGTCCTTGCCGCTTTTACAGGCTCCCCCTTTTTTCCGCGTGGGATGGGCACCTTCATCGCCCGCAAAAATAAATACCTGAAATTCGAGCGCGGCCCTTCGCGCAACGTGATACTTCAGTGGGCGACCTTCTTCGATGCCGCCGATCAGGCAGGCATCTCCCGCGTGTTCGGAGGAATCCACCCCCCCGAAGACGACTTCCCCGGCCGAATCGGCGGCTCGCAGGCCGGCATCCAGGCATGGGAACTCGCAAACAAATATTGGGACGGCTCGATCCTTGACGAGTAGCTGCCTTTTCGCCTTTCCATCGGCTGAAGGGCTTGCCATAAACGGGGTTACGGCATGAATGGGCTTCTCGCCGGCTACGAGGCCGGAGACTTTTTTGATGAAATGTTTGCGGAGGATGGCAACGTCCGTCCGCACTATCAGGCCCTTGCAACCAGGTTGGATGCGCTTGGCGAGGAGGAATTTGCCCGAAAGCGGTTGCTGGCCGAACGTTCGTATGTCAGCCAGGGGATTACGTTCACGGTTTACAGCGGCGATGAAGGCACGGAGCGCATTTTTCCATTTGATCTGATTCCGCGGATCATTCCCGCCAAGGAATGGGATCTCATCGAGCGGGGTCTCGTGCAGCGGCTTACCGCGCTGAACATGTTTCTACGGGACATTTACCACGACCAGAACATCCTTCGGGAAGGCGTGATTCCGCGCGAAGTGGTGGCCACGGCGAAACATTTCCGCCCGGAGATGGTGGGGTTCGACGTGGCGAAGGACATCTACATTCACGTCTGCGGAACCGACTTGATTCGAGACCGCCAGGGACGATATCTGGTCCTCGAAGACAACGGCCGCTGCCCGTCAGGAGTCTCCTACGTTCTCGAAAATCGTCAGGCCATGAAGCGGGTTTTTCCGAATCTTTTCGCGCGTCATCTCGTGCGCCCGGTGGATCGCTACGCACAGGACCTGCTCGCGACGCTCCGCCACATCGCTCCCGGGGGAAATCCCGATCCCACCGTCGTTGTTCTCACTCCGGGCATCTACAACTCGGCTTACTTCGAGCACTCATTTCTGGCCCGCTCGATGGGGATCGAGATCGTGACCGGCACCGACCTTGTGGTTGAAAACAAAAAGGTCTTTATGAAAACCACGAAGGGATTGAAGGCCGTGGATGTGATTTACCGCCGCATCGACGACGATTTTCTGGATCCGAAGGTGTTTCGTTCCGACTCGGTGCTTGGTGTGCCGGGGATCTTCGATGCCTATCGGGCAGGCAATGTGAGCCTTGCCAATGCCGTCGGCACGGGCGTCGCCGATGACAAGGTGACCTATTACTATGTGCCGGCCATGATCAAGTTTTACCTGGGAGAGGAAGCGATTCTTCCCAACGTCGAAACGTTTCTCTCCGCCGACGAAAGCGACCGCAAATACATCCTCGAACACCTGCCTGAACTCGTTGTGAAGGCCGCCAACGAGAGCGGCGGCTACGGGATGCTCGTCGGCCCGCACGCCACAAGGGAGGAGATCGAAAAATTCCGTGCGGCGATCATCGCCGACCCGCGGGGTTATGTGGCCCAGCCAACGGTGATGCTCTCCCGCTCGCCCTCATTTTGCGACGGAGCGGTCGAGGGCCGCCACATCGACATGCGTCCCTACGTGCTTTGCGGTGAGAAGGTCTCGATTATCCCCGGTGGACTCACCCGCGTCGCGCTTCGCAAAGGCTCGCTTGTGGTCAATTCGAGCCAGGGCGGGGGCAGCAAGGACACCTGGGTTCTGGACGAGGAGGGCTGAAGGATGCTGTCACGGGTTGCCCATTCCTGCTTCTGGCTGAGCCGATACCTTGAGCGCGCTGAAACAAGCGCCCGTCTGCTCGATGTGAACATGCAGCTCTTGCTCGATTTTGAGGAGCAGAGCCCGGGGATGGTCCAGATGCACTGGCAGCCGATCCTTGCAACGCTCGAGGATCAGGACCTGTTCGCAAAGATCCACGACGGAATCACACCCGAAACGGTGATGGACTTCACCACCTTCGAACGCACCAACCCGAGCTCGATTTTCTCCTGCCTCGCCAAGGCGCGTGAAAATGCCCGCACGGTCCGCGAGCAAATCTCCAGCGAGATGTGGGAACAAATCAACCGGACGTTCCTTTATCTGCGGGATGGGCAGGCCCGCGTCGATTTTACAGAGAGCCCGATTGATTTTTATCGCAGCTTCGTTGACCGGCTTCATGCCTTTCAGGGGACGACTGATGCCACCATGACCCACGGCGAGGGTTGGGAGTTTTTGCAGGCTGGAAAATACATTGAGCGGGCCGATTCGACATCCCGGGTTCTGGACATGAAATACCACATCCTCCTGCCCAACGGTGAGCAGGTCGGAGGCAACGTCGATCTGACCCAATGGATGGCGGTATTGAGGTCCTGCAGCGGCCTGGAGGCCTACCTCAAAATCAACGCCGGCCAGGTCACGGCCTGGCAGGTCGCGGAATTTCTCATCCTTCATGACAACTTTCCTCGCTCGATCCGGTTCTGCGTTGACCAGATGGATTTGGCACTGCACAGGATTTCGGACTGTGACGGATCCCACTTCAGCAATGAAGTGGAACGCCTTTCCGGCATGCTCCGATCGAACCTCGACTACATGACGATTGCGGCAGTCTTTGAAACCGGACTCCATCAGTTTCTCGACACCACCCAACTGCGCCTCATCGAGATTTCCGGTGCCCTCGAGTCGGCCTACCTCCAATGGATGGATGAGTCGGACGGTCCGTCTCAGAGTCAGTAACCTAATCCGGCGGGAGCCGGTGCCAAGTGTGGGTTTGTTGGCAATGGGACCCGTGGAGAAACGGGTGCCTTCGCCGCCGGATTAAAATATTTTGCTGCACAAAATGAAAATCGAAAGGGGCTAATTCCCGCTGGAACATCGTCCGGACCTTTCTTACGAATAGAGACTGTATGGCCGGATCAAAAAGTCACATAGTGGAGGAACGGTCTCAGTGGCTTCGAACGGAGATCAACCGGCACAACCGACTCTACTACGAGCAGGCCCAACCGGAAATCAGCGATACGGCCTTTGATGCATTGCTGCGGGAGCTGCAGGAACTCGAGGCGGGCAACCCGGAGTTGAAGTCCGCCGACTCTCCGACACAAAAAGTTGGAGGCACCCGCCTTGAGGGATTCCTGCCGGCCCGGCACCTCATTGGAATGCAAAGTCTGGACAACACGTACTCGGAGTCGGAAGTCGCGGATTTCGCGGGACGTCTCACGAAATGGCTCGGTGGAGAGGAATTCACACTGACCATCGAGCCCAAGGTTGATGGTGTTGCTTTGAGCCTGCTGTACGAGGACGGCATTCTCCATCGCGCCGCCACGCGGGGAGACGGGATAACCGGAGATGATGTCACCGAGAACATCCGGACTCTTTCCGACATACCGGCAGTTGCGGCAGGGCTGCCTGCAGGACGGGTTGAAATCCGCGGCGAGGTCTATCTCCCCAAGACGCGCTTCGCACGAATCAACGAGGAGCGGGATGAGGCAGGCCTTCCACCATTTGCAAACCCCCGCAATGCCGCCGCCGGCTCGCTCAAACAGTTGGATTCGAAGGTTGTTGCAAGCCGGGGACTCCGCGCAATTTTTTACGGATTCGGTGCCTTTCC